>NZ_DBHIVL010000001.1:0-122217 GCF_057271695.1 Centipeda sp. (in: firmicutes) | reverse complement strand
AATAAATGCTATCAATATTTTTCATGTGAAATATAATTTATGTATATATCAAAAATTCCCCTGTCGAAGCAGGGGAAGAGGATCATGGGAATCGAAAAAAGGTGCGCTACGAACGCGGCTCCGGTGTGATATGCGCGAGCAGTGCCGCAAGGGGGAGAGCAAGGACGGAGACGAGGAGGGCGGGCGCGAGCCCGATGACATCCCCGAGTGCCGCCGTCGCCGCCACACCGAGGCTGCCAAGCCCGAACGACATACCGAGCATCATGCCCGATGCCATCGCTGCATTCTCGGGCAGTGCCTGCTGTGCCCAGATGATCGAGCTCGGCTGTGGTGCCATCAGAGCAAAGCCCGCTGCAAAGAGCACAATGCCGCCGAGGATATCTGTACTGATGTGCGTAAAGTAATAGGCACACGGCAAAATACCGAGCACAAGGAAGGTTACAATGATCGCGCGTCCCGTGAACCTGTCCGCGAGATTGCCGCCGACAAGCCCGCCCGTCATGCCGCCGAGCATAAAGATTGTGAGGAAGAGTCCTGCCGCGCTCGTATCCTCCCCATTTCCAACAAGCAGCAGCGGTAGAAACGTCCCGAATGCGCCGTGCGTCCAGCAGCGCAGCCCCATCGCCAGGTTCAGCGTGATCGTCGTACGTGCAAAGAGAACGCGTGCGAGCTTCGGGCGCACCGCAGCCCGCCGTTCCGGCAGGGACGAGACCGTGCACAAACCCGAGCGTGCAAGGAGGATACCCATGAGTACGGCGGGCAGGATGAGAAGCGGCAGCGCATTCAGCGACAGTTTTTCAAGGAATGCCACAAGGACGAGCGGTACGAACGCCATGCCCGCATTTCCGCCCGCAATGAAATAGCTCATCATGCCGTTGCCCCGCCCCCGTGCCGCCGTCCGTCCGACGAGCATCGACGAGAGCGGATGATATGCCGCGACCGCCGTCCCCGTCACCGCGACAAGCACGAAGAGCAGTGTCTCATGCCCCGCAAATCCGACCATACAGATCGGAACAGCGGCGGCAGGCACGATGTACGGGAGCACGGGGCTGAAGTTCCGCTTGTCCATGAGATAGCCGAAGAAGGGCTGCAGCATATTCGTCGTCACCGACGCGACCATGACGAGCACGCCGCACATCGTCAGCGACAGACCGAACTTGATCATGAGCAGCGGCAGGAGGATCGGCAGGAAGTTCGCATAGAAATCCACCATCGCGTGTCCCGTCGATAGCAGTGCCGTTGCGTGCCGTATGTTTGTATTCATTATAAATTCTCCCTAGATCTTTTATGCGAGCTCCGTACGTTCTGCTTTGCACGGTGTTTGCCGCGAATGTTGTGTGATGCCCCAAAGCGAACCTTAGTGGAGCAAGCGGAGAAAGTGTGCGTTCTGCCCCCTGCGGATTTCTTTCGTTCAAGCGAAGCGCGTTTAAGAAGTCCGCAGGTATTTAGGCAGATAAGCACACGACCGCTTGCGCAACTCCGTGTTCGCGAGGGGCATCACGCAACAAAAACGCAATCCCGCCTGTGACCAACATCCTTGCATACCGTCCGAAAATATGATGTAATGTATTGTAACAAACGAGATGAAAAAGTAAAGGAGTATTCACAATATGAGGAAATGGGCTGTCATCTATTCATCCACCACAGGCAATACAAAGACAATCGCCGAGGAAATCGCAGGTGCATCGGACGGCGACATCTTCCGCGTGCAGGACGCGCCGACCGATCTCTCCGACTACGAGGTTGTCGCGCTCGGCTACTGGCTGCGCCGCGGCGGCCCTGACGACCTCATGAAGGCATACCTGCCCAAGGTTGAAAGCGCACGCACCGTCCTCTTCCAGACCCACGGCGCAGACGTCGGCTCTGAGCACGCCGTCACCTCCTTTGCACGTACCGCCTACCTCCTCGGCGCGAACTGCGAAATCCTCGGCACCTTCTCCGCACAGGGGAAGCTCTCGCCCGCCCTCATCGCCCGCCGCAAGAAATCCGAGCCCGACGACACGCACAACAGCCCCGAGGCGCAGGAGCGTTGGCAGCGTGCCGCCGACCATCCGAACGAGGAGGATCGTGCCGCCGCACGCACATTCGTACACAAAATGGAGCACAAACTCGACCTCCTCGAAAAATTCCGCCGCGCACAGGAGGAGAAGAAGAACGCACGCGGCTGAACGTCTTTACAATCGTGCGCTATCGTTTTATACGGGTAGACAGAAAGGAGCAACCGATGCCCGAACTCAGCCGCTTTATGGGTATGGTCATAAAGATGATTTTTCTCGATAATGACCGCCATCACAAACCACACGTTCATGTATTTTACGGAGATTTCAAGGCTTCTGTCGCCATCGACGGAGAACTCCTTGCCGGAAAACTGCCGGACAAGCAGCTGAAACTTCTCACAGCATGGCTCTACATCCACGAGGATGAACTCTATGCCGCATGGAACAATGCCGTGCGCGGTATGCACTTTGACAAGATCGAACCACTCAGATAGGAGCTGCATCATGTATATTCGTGACGGAATCGCCTACGCCTCAGAACCATATGATGATCTGACCATCACCGATTTTCGTATCATTGATGATCTCTATATGATCGTCACATTCTCTACGGGCGAGGAGCGTATCTTCGACGTCTCATGTCTCCTTCGCTATCCTGCTTTCAAACCGCTGTCCGACCGCAGCATATTTGACACAGCACGTTTGGAGCATGGTGTTCTCACATGGCAGGATGGCGCAATCGACATTGCTCCCGAGGCTGTTTATCAAGAAAGTTCCCCCTATCACGCACCAAACGTCGAAGTTACCCCCGACTTATCACCTTCTCTGTAAAAGGACGCACATGGACACCGAAAAAAAAAGAACAATGGAAGCGGATGTCATGACGGAGATGATCGCCCTCTACTGCCGTGGACACAGGCACGCACACCGCACAGCGGAGACGGACGGTGCGCCCGCGCTTTGCCCCGACTGCCGCCGTCTCCTTGACTACGCACGCGACCGCATCCTCCGCTGTCCGCGCATGGACGTGAAGTCCTTCTGCTCCGCGTGCCCCGTCCACTGCTACAGCCGCGCTATGCGCGAACAGGTACGCGCCGTCATGCGCTGGAGCGGACCGCGTATGCTCCTCCATCGCCCCATCATGACCCTGCATCATATCTGGATTGACTACAAGGCGCGTAAAAAAGAGAAGAAAGAGAACCGCACATGAAGAACATCCTCCTCCTCGCCACGGGCGGCACGATTGCCTCGCGCGAAACAGAGTACGGTCTCCGTCCCGCCCTCACCGCCGAAGATATGCGTGCAGCAATCGGCACGACAGGCAGCACGATCGAGGTCGTCGACCTCCTCGCGCTCGACTCCACCAACATTGCGCCGTGTCACTGGCAGATAATCGCACGGAAAATTGCAGAACGCCGCACGAACTACGACGGCTTTATCATCACCCACGGCACGGACACGATGGCATACACCGCCGCCGCGCTCTACTACATGCTTGAAAATATCGACCGCCCCGTTGTCCTCACAGGTTCGCAGCGTCCACTCGGTACGGACGTCTCGGATGCAGAGATGAATCTGCGCCTTGCATACGAGGCGGCCTGCAGCGGCTTTGCAGGCGTCTGTCTCGCGTTTGGCGGGCGGCTCATCCACGGGAATGCCGCGAAGAAAATGTATTCCCTTGCGGACGACGCATTTCGCAGCATCGGACGCGCAGAGATCAACCTCACCGCCCCGTCCGCACCGACCGCCCCCTTTCATCTGCACGACGCACTCGACACACGCGTTGCCGTCATACGTCTCTATCCCGGTATGAAGCCCATCACGATTGACGCACACATCGCGTCGGGCTATCGCGGCATCATCCTTGAGGGCTACGGACTCGGCAGCGTCCCCGGCGACGATGCACAGGAGAGCTTTCTCCCCACACTCGACCGCGCACGGACACGTGCCTGTACCATCGTCCTCACAACGCAGTGCATCTATGACGGCGCGGACATCTCACACTACGAGGTCGGCACCCGCGCCGCCGAGCTCGGCGCACTCGCGGGCGGCACGCTCCCCATCGAGGCGCTCTACGCCCGCCTCATGCAGAGACTCGCGGAGACCCCCGAGGGGGAAATGGTAAAAACACTCATCGAATAGAAAGGCACATCATGCAGCTTCAAGAAATCGGCATCGTTCATAACGCCTACAAAAACCTCACGGACATCCCTCGGCAGGGACGCATGAGCGAGGAGATCTCGGAGATCGAGATTCATCCGAACTTCTCGGACGGACTGCTCAAAATCGAGCAGAACAAATACCTCGTCGTCCTCTACTGGGCGCATCTGGCGAAGCGAGACATCCTCAAGACCATCCCGCCCGCCGCAAGGGAGATTCACGGCGTATTCGCCAGCCGCTCTCCCGGCCGCCCGAATCCCCTCTCCCTCTGCATCGCCGAACTCATCGCACGCGAGGGAAACACCCTCCGCGTGAAAGGGATTGACGCACTTGACGGCAGCAGCATCATTGACATCAAGCCGTACACAAAAATGGATGTCATATCATTGTCATAAACATTAGCTATGATGAACACCTCGTTTTTTAATAAACGGGGTGTTCATTTTTGATATGAAGTTCATTTTATCAGTTTTTAGAAAAGAAAATTCTTAAAACATTCCCCTGAGTACTTGTAATGAATCCCATTCATCATTATAATACTCATACGCAAATTAAATTTGATTCTCTTTTTCGTTTAGCATGATGCTATGAAAAGATTTTCACAAATGAATTTGCGTGCACATGACGGAGTTCCGATGGATCGGAACAGGTTTTTTCTATACGAAGGAGGATCACATGGTTCGGAACAGGAGTCAGCGCTCCCTGCGCCTGCTCTCTTACGCGATCTCGGCATGGCTCGCCCTGCCCGCCTATACGGCATGGGCGGACGATGGTACACAGGGGGGGGGCAGTGTTTCTACTGCTGATATTCACGTGGAGGTGGAGGCCGCGCAGGAAGAGGCGAAGATGGAGTCCCAGCAGAAGACCATCATCACGAAAGAGGACATCGAGAAGAAACAGGCGAAATCCGTCGAGGACATCATCTTCAGCGAGACGGGCGTCTCGCGCACGGTGGATGCAATGGGCCGCGTCGGTGTCTCGATCCGCGGTGCAGAGCCGCGCCACACGCTGATCCTCGTGGATGGGCAGCCCGTCATGGGCGACTTTGCCAAGTATTACGGCGCAGCGGACGAGGTCATGCGCCTCGGTACAGAGAACGTCGAGCGCATCGAGATTATTCAGGGTGCGGCAAGCGCGAAGTATGGCTCGGACGCGATCGGCGGTGTGGTGAACATCATCACAAAGAAGGCAGGCGATCAGCCCTCGGTACAGTTCAATGCGGAGGGAAGAACGGCGGAGAAGAACGAGCTCTTCCCCTACCGTAACCTTTTCCTACGCGCGGATTCAGGCGCAATGGGTAAGGTGCAGCTCGGCATCTACGGGAGCAAGCGCGACATCATGCCTGTCTACGCCGACGAGGCACGCACCAAGACAGGACTCTCCAGCTATGTCACGGACTTTGAGGACAACAGCCTGCGCTACTACGGCGAAGCGACGAATATCGGTCTGATTGGCAGCTATGAGGCGAACAAGAACAATACATTCAATTTTCGCTTGGAGCGGTACACAGAGGATCTGAACCGCTATGTCAAGCGCACGGATTCCATCATGGAGCCGCAGCAGCACTACAGCCGCAAGTCGGGGCGCAACACCTACAACATCGGCTGGAACGGACGCAACAAGGATACGGACTGGAACATCGAGATCAACCACACACGCCTCCTCGAGGATGATCTCACACTGACCAGCAACTACGGCCGTTCTTCCTACACCGGGAAGAACATGCTGAACTACATCGACAATGTCGACCATGCGCAGACAAACATTGACGCGACATTCAATACCCAGCTGAATGACAAGCACCTTCTCACTTACAACATTGGTTATGCCCGTGAGCATGGTTCTGGCAGCCGCCTCAAGAGCGCTCCGAAGACTTATCTGCGCAAGATCGACCCGTGGGACTACGACAAAAGTCTGCTCGTCGTACAGCGCGATGCCAAGGATTACGGATTGAAAAAGGGCGATGTCGCCTCTTTCATCCACGCGCACAAACTCCTGCCGGATGCAGAGCGCGGACTGCGCTGGGATGTAGACAATGAGCTCTATGGCTATGACAGCAGCGATCCGAACTCGTACCGACCGGAGTTTACCTATGAGGACTATCTGAAGTATTCCGAGAACGGTGCGAAAAACTTCTACTCGACCCTGGACGCCATCGATGCCGATGGGGCACGGGCACGATACGACGCGTTCAGCAGCAAGGTCGGCACCGAAAACTCAGACCACCTCATTGGATGGAACCGTGATTTCGATGGGCTTTCCTACTACAGCGATCCCAATAAGACCTTTAACTATACGCTGAACGGTAAGCTCTTCCGTGAGATTCAGGACTCTCTGAAGAATCAGGTGATTGTCGGTGAAGCGACGATCAACAAGTATCATTTTGTGCTTGGCGATATGTGGATGATGGACAACGACACGATTTTCTATCCCATCCTGCGCTTTGACCACAGCAATCTCTTCGGCACGCATGTTACAGCAAATCTCGGTCTCACGCGCAACATCATCAAGGGCAATCCTCATCTGCGCTTCAAGACAAATCTCGGTACCGGCTATACGGAACCCGGTATGGGAGAGCTCTACTATAACTGGGAAATGTACGGCGGCAGCCCCGTCGATCAGGATCGTGCACGACTGGGCTGGTATTGGACAGGTAATCCAAACCTAAAGCCGGAGAAGTCCGTCAACTTCGACGTTGGCATCGAGGGCGAAACAAAGAAAACCACCATGCGGCTGAATCTTTTCCGCAATACGATTCGCAACTACATGACCACCTACTACACGGGCTACAACATTGACTTCCACCCGAATCTCAAGACGGCGGAGAAGCTCGGCTATCCGCCCGATATGCTGTACAGTTTCAAGAACATCGGCAAGGCGCAGATTACAGGTCTAGAGATGGAGGTTAAGCAGAGATTCGACAAGCATTGGTCGGGCAAGCTCGGCTATACCTACCTGCATGCCATCAACAAGAGCGATCCGAACATGCCGCGCCAGCTCCTCGACAAGCCGAAGCACAAGGTCGACATCGGCATCGACTACGAAAACAAAGCCAGCGGATTCCGTGCATCTCTGTGGGGTGACTACTACATCCACATGCTCGACAGCAATTCTGTCACGGGCAATGCAAACTACATGACGATGGACAGCGATATGCAGGGCGGCTATATCTTCGAGAACAAGTATGCACAGCCGGGCGCACAGCGTTACCAGCGTAAGACATTCGGCATCTGGAACCTCATGCTGCAGCAAAAGTTCGGCGAGGATGCAATGGCATACATCGGCGTTGACAACATCTTCAATCATCGCGATGATGACCGCGCACAGCAGGCGCGCGTCTACCGCCTCGGCGTCAACTTCAAGTTCGGTCCGGACAGCAACACGCAGCCAAAGCCGCCGCTCACAGAGGAGGAAAAGGCGGCGCGTGCGGCACGCAATGAAGAGGCGGCGACAGAGTTCTTCGCACAGTCCATTGGAAGCTATGCGAAGAACTCTATCGAGGCATTCCTCAGCCCCATCTTTGACACAAAGAAAGAGCAAGGGATTCGCTTCCTCGGCGACTATGCGATGGAGTGGGATGCACACGGCGGTACGAATCGCCCGCCCCTCAAGATGACGGACAACTCCTCGGTCGGCTCTGCCGAGCGAAATATGCGAGACAGCGCTGACCACGGCTTCTCACAGCGGTTACGCCTCGGCGTGGATGCTCGTCTGAACGAGCACCTGAATGCCACCATCCTTGCTTCTGCATCAGGTAAGGACGGTGTGGATACGCGGACAACGACTTCCACCTCGCATGGCCTCAACAACCTCAGGATCAACAACCTGGACGTAACCTATCACGAGGGATCGTTTGACATCTCCCTCGGGCGTCTGCAGGAACGCATGGGCGTCACGGGTTACTACTTCGGCAAGGACTTCGACGGGATCCGCGCCGCATGGACAAACGACCGCACGCAGGTGCGCCTCGGCTACGGTACGTTCAAACACAGCACGGGTATATCGGACTCCGCCTACACCCATGCGACGCACGCCGTCTTCTACCGCCCGCCGACCATCGCCGAGTTCATCGGACTGAACCGCTCGCTCTTCGGAAGCACGTTTGATACCCCCGCCCCTGTCGCCGACGCAAACGAAAACATGAACTTCTACCAGCAGCTGACGGCGGCAAAGGAACGCGGCGCGAGCGTCGCGGAGCAGGCAGCCATCGTGAAGCGGATGTACGACATCGCGACTGCCGCATACGGCGATGCTCTGCTGCGAAAGAACGAGCAGGACGATGCCGAGCGTATGCAAATGAACGCCCCCGCTGCTGTCAACTATCAGTACCTCGATGCGAGCAACACGCTTCAGACAGGAATCATCGGCTCCTTTGACACGCTCGTCTGGGGATTCGACCATCCGGAAGACAAGGAAAACTTCTACATGACGATGGCGGACTATCCGGGCGTCCTCGATGGCGACGGCTCCGCGGCGCTACAGAAATGGTGGACGGCAAACAAGACAAAAGTCATGACGATGTACGAAAGCATCGCCAAGGCGAATGCCGGCACCGGCGCGACAAATATCACGCTCACCACATCCGAGAACGACGTTTACAATGCACTGTTCAACGACAACTTTGTCAGTGAAACAACGGACGATGCGCTCCCGGGAGCATACAACTACCCGAAATCCATCACATCGTTCTTCAATGCACTTGGCAAGCGTCTGTACTGGACAGAGTACGCAAGCGCCCTGCCCCGCGACGCTCTTGCAAAATATACCGGAACCCCCATCCGCGAAGAGGGAACCGTCCTGCAGAGTGACCGTATTCCTGCCCTCGAAAGAGCGTTCTTTGTGCAGACGAAGCACGCACTCACCCCGAATGTCGGCCTCTCCCTCTGGTATCTCGGTTCGACGGGCAACCGGACATTCCACGCGGACTACGCCAACGGTACAAGCAACGACTCCTATGCGTTCGACAAGCTTGCGAGCGTTATCGGTGTCGGCGCACGCTGGAAGATCGGCAGCAATGCCGCTGTTTCGTTTGACTATGGACAGAACCGCACAAACTTTGCGCGGCACATGAACGGTCACACAATCTACGAGCATATATCCGGAACAGATCGATTCAATATCAAGGGGCACGCAAACGGCGGCACACCACATTTCTGGACAATACGCTTTGACATTGGCCGAAGCGATATGGATGTCAAGGGAAGCTGGAACGTATTTGCTGACTACAAGCATTTCGAGCATGGATCCTTCTTCGGCGGAAACGGCACGGGCTACCTCCCGGATCGCTACCTCGACGGCATCCGCAGCTTCAGTTTTGGTGCAGGCTACGTCCCTGTAAAAAACCTCTTGGTGGAACTATTCTACACGTTTGATGCAAAGGGCATTAACACACGTGATACCCTGTATGGAAGCGAACACTTCTCGCTTGGCAACTACACAAGTATGCGCCTCACCTACCGGTTCTAAGAAAAACTTTCCGCACTCCATATTTCGCTGAAAATTTTTCTCAAAAACCTATTGATTTTCACTCTCAGATGTGCTATATTTTATTCAGGCTTTCGTTAGGGAATGTCCTCGGATGTTTCCAAAGCTCTCCTAAAATATAATACACAGCAAAGATAGTCCACAGTGGAGTGTGGGCTATTTTTGTGTGCGCTAGGATAAAACAGACCAAAAAAAACCGCCCACAGCGTCCAAACTGTTGCGGATTACTTTCCCAAAAATATGAAAATCTGACCGTTTTTTATGATACAACGCATCATAGCAAAAGCCAAGCACTCGTGCTATAATGCTTATAGCGTTGCCGTGTGTAGCAAGCTATGCGGTAGGCGGTCAATCATAGCCCTAGCGGGAGGTGATTGTCTATGAACGAAACAAATGTAACACTTTTGTTGTTCATCGTTCTAGTGCTACTTTTGACAAAAAAGTAACCCGCCCATAGCGTCCAAACTGTGGCGGGATTACTTTTCCCAAAATATAAAGGGCTGACCGTATATCACGGCAACGCTTTTTCTGTTGATATTATAACGCGAATTTGTCTCCGCGTCAATTATGAAGTACTGTTATAACAAAGAATAATTTCTTTTTGCGAGATACTATCCAAGTATTGACATCTGTGTTATAATAAATCAAAAGGTCAATATGACTACAAAGGTTTCAGACAGATATGTATTCCCCCCGCTCCCCGATGAGCGGGCAATCAAAGGAGATGAATCTATGGCAAAGGAACATATTCAAAAGGATGTTGTCATCATCGGTGCGGGCATGGCTGGGCTGACCGCTGCACTCTACGCCGGGCGCATGAACCTCCGCACGCTTGTCCTTGAGAACTCGCTCGTCGGCGGACAGATTGCGACGGCGGCGGACATTGAGAACTACCCGGGCTACGAGCGTGTGAGTGGGATGGAGCTGATCGGGACGCTCGAAAAGCAGGCGACGAATTTCGGTGCGGAGATTGACGAGTTTGACCGCATCGAACGCGTTGACCTCCGGAGCACGCCGAAGATTGTCGAGACGGAGACGTACATCTACGAAACGCCCGTCATCATCATCGCGTCGGGCATGAACCGCCGCAAGCTGCCGCTGCCGCAGGAGCCGCACTACTTCAATCGCGGCGTGCACTACTGCGAGCTGTGCGACGGGCACACGTATCAGGACAAGGTGATCTCGGTGATGGGCGGCGGCAATGCGGCGGTGGATGCGGCGAACTTCCTCACGAAGTACGCATCGCATCTCTACCTCATCCACCGCTCGCAGCTGCGTGCGGACAAGTCCTCGCAGGATGCACTCTATGCGAATCCGAAGGTGACGGTCATGCTTGAGACGGAAATCACGCATCTGAACGGTGAGGATCGGCTCACGTCCGTTGACCTCCTGCACAAGGACACAGGCAAAAAGGAGACGCTGCCCGTGGACAGCATCTTCGTCAACATCGGAGTTCTCCCGAATACCGACCTCTTTGTGGGGCAGCTTGCGCTCACGGGGACGGGCTACATTGCAGCGGACGAGAACTGCCGCACGGAGATCCCGGGGGTCTTTGTCGCGGGCGATATCCGCGTGAAGGAGATCCACCAGCTGACGACCGCCGCCGCCGACGGTACGACTGCCGCGCTCCACGCGGAGAAGTATCTTGCAGGTTTGAAGAAATAATGAGGGGCGCCCCTTCCACCATGCTGCGCACGGTCCCCCTCCCCCGCTGTGGCAGGGGAGGCTTTCGAAAACGGCATATTAGCTTCCCCCGTCGCTACGGGGGAAGTGGCGAACGCAGTGAGCCGATAGGGGCGTTCAGAAGTAACGAACTATTCGATACAAACAACAAGGAGGAAATCCCATGATTCAGGTTTTTTCGTTCGACGCGTGCCCGTGGTGTACGAAGGCAAAGAAGTATCTCGACAAGAAGGGCGTCGCCTACACGGTGCGCGACATTGAGAAGGAGCCCGCCGCCTACGATGATCTCGTAAAGCTCACGGGCGAGGGCGCGTGCCCCGTTATCCTCGCGGACAGCGGCGAGTATGTGCGCGGCTTCGACCAGCCCGCCATTGACCGTCTCATCGGCGCATAAGGAGACAGCTATGGTAAAGGTCTACTCCATCACGGTCTGCCCATGGTGTGTCAAGGTCAAGAAATACCTCAAATATCGCGGTATCCCCTACGAGGAGTTCAACATCGAGCAGGACGAGGCTGCGCGTGAGGAGTGCCGCCGTCTTTCGGGCGATACCATCGTCCCTGTCACCACGGCTGACGGCAAGGATTTCGCACTCAGCTATGACCGTGAGAAGTTGGACAGGATTCTCGGGATTACAAAGTAATTTGATACAAAACGGATGCAGGATACTGCATCTGTTTTTTTATGTTCCTGCTTGCGAAAATTTTTGAATGGCATTAAAATAGCAGTGCAGGGACGTTTTGTTTAGAGGGGCGGCATGGGATTGCCAAGCCCCGATGCAAGGAGGTTTTGACATGACAGGATTACCGCTTATCCTCGCGTTTTGGCTGGCGATCGTCATCATGATCGTCATGATTTCAAAGCTGCGCATCCATCCGTTCATCTCCATCATGTTGGTCTCGCTCGGTCTGGGTCTGGTCGCAGGAATTCCGCTCATCGACCATAGGCTCGCGGACGGCACAGTGCAGCACGGGCTTGCCACCGTCATCGGACAGGGATTCTCAGGGACGTTCACGAGCATCGGCATCGTCATCATCCTCGGCGCAATGATCGGCACGGTGCTCGAAAAGACGGGCGGCGCGCTCAAGCTCGCGGACATGATGATCCGCCTCGTGGGCAAGGACAGTCCCGTCCTCGCCGTACAGCTCATGGGCTGGGTGGTCTCAATCCCCGTGTTCTGCGACTCGGGCTTCGTCATCCTCGATCCGATCCGCAAGGCACTTGTACGCCGCACTGCTGTCTCTGCCGTCTCTATGACCTTTGCCCTGAGCTCCGGTCTCTTTATCTCACACGTCTTTATCCCGCCGACACCGGGGCCGATTGCAGCGGCGAGCACGCTCGGCATCGGCGACTACCTCCTGCAGGTCATCGGGATGGGGCTGCTCTGCTCGATCTTTCCGCTGATCGCCGGCTATTTCTTCGCACGCTGGATCGGAAAACGCGTGCGGTCAAAGGACGAGGTGGATCCGGATGAGATCGCACGCGTCTACAAGGATCTCATCGCCTCCTACGGCAAGCTGCCCTCAGGGTTCAGCACACTCGCGCCGATCATCGTCCCGATCTCGCTGATGGCGATTTCCTCGGTGGTTGTGATGATGGGGCAGACGGGCTTTGTCGCGGAGCTCCTGCGCTTCCTCGGCACGCCGATCATCGCACTCGCGGTCGGTATGGCACTCGCCACGCTGCAGCTCTTCTCCGTGAACCGCTCGCATGAGTTCTACGACATCTGCAATTCGAGCCTCATGACGGTCGGTCCGATCCTCTTCATCACGGCGGCAGGCGGCGTGCTCGGCAAGGTGATCGCCGTCTCGGATATGGTGCGCTACATCTCGGCACACGCGGATGTATTCGGTGGGCTCGGGATCTTCTTCCCCTTCCTGCTGGCTGCCGTTCTCAAGACTGCGCAGGGCTCCTCGACGGTTGCGATGATTACGACGGCGGGCATCATCGCTCCCCTGCTCCCGGTGCTCGGCTTCCATACACCGATCCAGGCAACGCTCGCCTGTATGGCAATCGGCGCGGGTGCGATGACCGTCTCGCACGCGAACGACTCGTACTTCTGGGTGGTCTCGGAGTTCAGCGGTCTGACGCCAGATCAGGGCTACCGCGTCCAGACGATGGGCACGCTCGTGCTCGGCATTGCGGCGATTGTGGAGATCGCACTGCTGAGCATGGTGCTGAGCTGATATTGTTTGGATGCACAGATAGAAAAGGCTGCTGCGCGAAGTCTGAAAAACCTTCGTGCGGCAGCCTTTTTACAATGCGCTTCGGAGAAAAATCTGCGCCAAGGACAGACTTTATTTCATCAGCCCGCCGTCGTATTTCAGCGTTGCAAAGTAATCATCAATCGTCTGTGCGCGGCGGATCAGCTCGATGCTGCCGTCCGTGCGGCGCAGGAGTTCGGCACAGTGGAGTTTGCCGTTGTAGTTGAACCCCATCGCACTACCGTGTGCGCCCGTGTCGTGGATGATGACGATGTCGCCGATGTCGATCTTCGGCAGGGTGCGGTCAATGGCAAATTTGTCGTTGTTCTCGCAGAGCGAGCCCGTGACGTCATAGATGTGGTCAGCGGGCGCGTGCTCCTTGCCGAGCACGGTGATATGGTGATATGCGCCGTAGAGCGCGGGACGCATGAGGTTCGCCATGCAGGAGTCCAGACCGATGTAGTGCTTGTAGGTGTCCTTCCGATGGAGGACGGTGGAGACGAGCCAGCCCGCGTTGCCCGTCATGGCACGCCCGCTCTCGGTGCGGATGGCAGTATCACCGAGCCCTACAGGTGCAAGGATGTGATTGTAGAGACGCTGCACGCCCGCCCCGATTGCCGCGTAGTTGACGGGCTCCTCCTCGGGACGGTACGGAATACCGAAGCCGCCGCCGAGGTTGATAAACTCGGGCGTGATATTGAGCTGTGCCTTGAGCTCGGCTGCGAGCTCGAACATGATGCGCGCAGTGAGGAGGAACGCCTCGGTGCGCAGCTCGGACGAGATCACCATCGTGTGCAGGCCGAACCGCTTCACACCCATTTCACGCGCACGCGCGTAGGCCTCGAAGAGCTGCGGGCGCGTCAGCCCGTATTTCGCCTCCATCGGCTTCCCGATGATATCGTTGCCCTCAATGAGGTCGCCCGGGTTGTAGCGGAAGCTCAGCACTTCGGGCAGTCCTGCGTGCTTTGCCACGTAGTCGAGATGCGTGATATCGTCAAGGTTGATCACAGCACCGAGTTCGATCGCCTTTTGGAACTCATTGTAGGGCGTGTCATTCGACGTGAGCATAATCTCCTCGCCCGTGACCCCCGCCGCCTCGGAGATCATGAGCTCGGCGATGCTGCTGCAGTCCGTGCCCGCGCCCTCCTCGTGGAGAAGCTGAACGATGCGCGGGTTCGGCAGTGCCTTCACGGCGAAGTGCTCGCGGAAGTGCGGTGCCCATGCGAAGGCATCGCGCAGGCGGCGGAAGTTCGCGCGGATCTTCGCCTCGTCGTAGATGTGAAATGGAGTCGGATATCGCTCGATCAGGCGCAGCGTTTCTTCCTGCGTGAGCGGAAACAGCTTTTCGTTCATGGTATCCTCCCTCTGTAAGCTGCCCCATTATAACAACGGTGAAATAAATATGTCAAATTGTATACCTTGACGAAAATCTGTCTCTCCCCTATAATGGGGGCTATCTTTTTTCTTACATATCTATATGGAGAACTGATGAAGGGGGTATCATTGTATGATATTTGGAGGAAAAACCCTGCGTCTCGCGGCCGCACTCGTCGGCACGGCACTCCTCGGCTCCGCGCTCACAGGCTGCGGCGGCAATGAGGCAAAGTCGGATGAGATCCGCATCGGCGCAAACTTCGAGATGACGGGCAACACGGCGAACTACGGTATGTCGACGCTCGAGGGTCTGAAACTCGCCATCAAGGAGGTGAACGATGCGGGCGGCATCAATGGCAAGAAGATCGTTCTCGTCGAGGCGGACAACAAGTCCGAGGCGGCGGAATCGGTCAATGCGGCGACAAAACTGATCTCCGACGATCACGTCCGCGCCATTGTGGGTCCTGCAACGACGGGCAACGTCATTGCAGAGTCGCAAGTCGCGACGGACAATAAGATTCCCGTCATCGCCCCGGATGCGACGGCAGTCGATGTCACGGTAGAGAACGGCAAGGTAAAGCCGTGGATCTTCCGCAGCTGCTTCATCGACCCGCAGCAGGGCGATGTCATGGCGAAGTTCGCCCTCGAGACACTCAAGGCAAAGACGGCGGTCATCTACATCGACAACTCGACCGACTACTCCAAGAGCCTCGCTGCCGTGTTCGAGAAGGTCTTTACGGCGGGCGGCGGTCAGGTACTTATGACAGAAGGATTCCTTGCAAAGGATCAGGACTTCAAGGCGACGCTCACGCGTCTGCGCGCGGCAAATGCGGATGTCATCTTCGTTCCCGCCTACTATGAAGAGGTCGGCAAGATCGTCAAGCAGGCACGCGAGATCGGCATCACAGCCCCCATCATTGGAACGGACGGCTGGGACGATCCGAAGGTCGCCGAACTGGCGGGCGCAGCGGCTCTCAACAACACGTACTTCAGCACGCACTACTCCGACAAGGATGAGTCCGTACGCCCCTTTATCGAGGCATTCCAGAAGGAATACAACCACGCGCCGAACGTCTTCGCCGCACTCGGCTATGATGCGGGCAAGCTGCTCGTGGATGCGCTCAAGCGCGCGGGCTCGGATGATCCCGAGGCACTCCGCAAGGCAATTGAGGAGACGAAGAATCTTGTCGTCGGCACGGGTACGATCACGATGGATGCGCAGCACAACCCGATCAAGCAGGCGGTCATTCTCGAGAACAAGGACGGCGACCGCGTTGTCGTCGCAAAGATTATGCCGAGTATGTAATCCATTCGGCTAAGAGTGCACAAAGAGCCGCAAACTGCGGCTCTTTTTTATCACATGGAGGTGGTTATTCTATGGAGTTTATGCACCAGATACTCCAACAGCTGATCAACGGCATCTCACTCGGCAGCATCTACGCGCTGATCGCGCTCGGCTATACGATGATCTACGGCATCATCAAGCTCATCAACTTTGCACACGGCGACATCTACATGGTCGGCGCATACCTCGGCTTCTACGCCATCACGCTCGGCATCCCCGTTGTGCCTGCGATCCTCATCGCGATGGCGGTCACGTCACTGCTCGGCGTTCTCGTCGAGCGGTTCGCCTACCGTCCTCTGCGCCACGCGCCGCGCATCTCCGTGCTCATCACGGCAATCGGCGTGTCGTTCCTGCTCGAATACGTCATGATGGCGGTCGTCTCCCCCACGCCGCGCACCTTCCCCGCAACGATCAGCGACGTGTCCTTTGACGTGGCGGGGCTCATCATCAGCGGGCAGCAGCTCCTCATCATGGGCGTGACCTTTGTGCTTATGCTTATCCTCACCTACATCGTGCGCTCGACCAAGATCGGCAAGGCAATGCGTGCCGCGTCGTATGACACAGAGGCGGCACAGCTCATGGGCATCAATGCGAACCGCATCATCTCGGTCACGTTCGCCATCGGCTCGGCACTCGCGGCGGTCGCGGGCGTGCTCATCGGCATCTACTACAACTCCATCGATCCACTGATGGGTCTCATGCCCGGCATCAAGGCATTCGTCGCGGCGGTGTTCGGCGGCATCGGCATCCTGCCGGGCGCGGTGGTCGGCGGGCTCGTCCTCGGCATCGTCGAGGCGTTTATCTCAGGGTTCGGCTTCTCGATGTTCCGCGATGCGGCGGCGTTCGCCATCCTGATTCTCGTCCTGCTCCTCAAGCCCGCAGGAATTTTCGGAAAAAATGTCAAGGAAAAGGTCTAAGGAGGTGCGCAGATGAATTCATTGCAGAAAAATGATCTCAAAATGCTCGTCTTCGCCCTCGTCATTTACGGCATTATCATGGGGCTGACAAGCGCGGGGATGCTGAGCGCGTTCTGGCAGCTGAACCTCATCTTTGCAGGCATCAACATCATCCTTGCGGCGAGCCTCAACCTCATCAACGGGTATACGGGACAGTTCTCGCTCGGACACGCCGGATTTATGGCGGTCGGCGCGTACGTCGGCGTCGTGCTCACGACGAATTTTCAGATGGCATTCCCCGGCGCCATTCTCGCGGGCGGTGTCACGGCAGGACTCCTCGGTGCACTCATTGGTCTGCCGACGCTGCGCCTGCGCGGCGACTACCTCGCCATCGCAACGCTCGGTCTCGGTGAGATTGTCCGCATCGTCATCATCAACGTCCCCTATGTCGGCGGCGCGGCGGGCTTCAAGGGCATCCCCCACCACACGGATTTTACCTGGGTCTTCTGCCTGATGCTCGTCACCCTCTTTATCATCAAGAATTTCGTAAACTCGCGCCACGGCCGCGCGTGCCTCGCGATTCGTGAGAACGAGATTGCGGCGGAGTCGATGGGCGTGAACACGACGCGCTACAAAGTGCTCGCATTTAGCATCGGCGCGTTCTTCGCGGGTGTTGCGGGCGTGCTCTTCGGACATAATATGTATATCCTCAGCCCCGCCTCGTTCACGTTTATGCAGTCGTTCAACATCCTCATCATGGTCGTCATGGGCGGTCTCGGCTCGATGACCGGCTCGATTGCAGGCGCACTTGTCGTCACCTTCCTCTCGGCGGCACTCGCGAGCTTCCCGAACGCGCGCATGATTATCTACGCGCTCGCGCTCATCCTGCTCATGTTCTACCGCCCGCAGGGGCTCTTCGGCTATGTCGAGGTCACGGCAATGCAGCCGCTCCGCCGCTTCTTTAAGAAGGGAGGCGAGGCATAATGGCAAAGGAACTCTTAACAGCGACCGATGTCTCGATGGTCTTTGGCGGGCTCAAGGCGATTGTAGATTTCAACGTCCATATCAAGCGCGGCGAACTGCTCGGCCTGATCGGGCCGAACGGCGCGGGCAAAACGACGGCGTTCAACCTCTTTACGGGGGTCTATCAGCCGACCACGGGCGAAATCCTGTTCAAGGACAAGAGCATCGTCGGGCTGAAGCCGAACCAGATCACGGAGCGCGGTATTGCGCGTACGTTCCAGAACATCCGCCTCTTCGGCGAGCTCTCCGTGCTCGACAACGTCAAGATCGCGTACCACTGCCACATGAACTACGGCCTTCTCGAATCGGTGCTGCGCCTCGGGCGATACTGGGAAGAGGAGCGGAAGCTGGAGGAGGAGGCATACCGTCTGCTCGAGATCTTCCGCCTCGCGGATGTCGCAGGGGAAAAGGCGAAGAACCTCCCCTACGGCGCACAGCGGCGGCTTGAGATTGCGCGTGCGCTCGCGGCACAGCCAAGCCTTTTGCTCCTCGACGAACCGGCGGCGGGCATGAACCCGCAGGAGACCCTTGAACTCATGGACATGATCCGCTGGGTCAAGAAGGACTTCGGCATCACGATCCTCCTCATCGAGCACGACATGGCACTCGTCATGGGCATCTGCGAACGCATCTACGTCCTCGAGTACGGTGCAATTATCGCGAACGGCACCCCCGAGGAGATTCGTTCGAACCCCGAGGTCATCCGTGCATATCTGGGAGCGGAGGAGTAAGATGGCAAACGAAACGAATATGAAAAGCGCCCCCATGCTCCGCGTCTCGGAGCTGGAGGTCTACTACGGCGCAATTCACGCGCTCAAGGGGCTGTCGCTTGAGGTTCATGCGGGCGAGATTGTCACCCTCATCGGGGCGAACGGCGCGGGCAAGTCCACGACGCTCCGCACCATCTCGGGACTGATCGCCCCACGCGGCGGAAGCATTGAATTTGAAGGAAAAAACATCGCAGGAACGGGCGCACATGAGATTGTTCGTGCGGGGATTTCCCAAGTGCCCGAGGGACGGCGCATCTTCGCCGAGATGACTGTGCTCGAGAACCTTGAGCTCGGTGCATTCACACGCAGTGACAAGGACGGCATTGCCGCCGACATGGAGATGGTCTTTACGCGCTTCCCGCGCCTGAAGGAGCGCATCGCTCAGCAGGCGGGCACACTCTCAGGCGGCGAGCAGCAGATGCTTGCAATGGGGCGCGCACTCATGAGCCGCCCGCGTCTCCTGCTCCTCGACGAGCCGTCAATGGGGCTTGCACCGCTGCTCATCAAGGAAATTTTTTCGATCATCGTCGACATCAACAAGGCGGGCACAACCGTCCTCCTCGTCGAGCAGAACGCGAACATGGCACTTTCCATCGCCAACCGTGCCTACGTCCTTGAGACGGGACGCATCACCCTCGCGGGCGATGCAAAGGAGCTTGCGGCGAGTGAGGATGTGCGGAAAGCATATTTGGGCGGGTAAAGGAAGCACTGATAAATTCAGCCACGCCATCTTAGCGCATCTTTTTTGCCCGCTTTTCGTTAGCAAATCCTCCACATAGCTTTGGCTATGCGTCCGGTTTGCTGCCTCAATCGGACGAAAAAATCTACGCCAATCTGACGGACTTCATTTTATCAGCGATTCCTAAAATCGCCCGGGTTGGGCATCTTTTCCGCCCGATCCGAACGATTTTACATTTTCCGAAAAGGATATTTCATCCATTAAGGCGAATATAAAAATATATCGTATCGCACGTATCCATTGGCAAGGAGGAAGCCTTTATGTTTATTGCCAACTGTATGACCAAGAATCCCGTTACGATTGCGCCCGATGCAGGTATGGACGAGGCATCGAAGCTCATGGACAAAGGGCATTTCCGTCGTCTCCCCGTCGTGGAGCACGGAAAGCTCGTCGGCTTTTTCACGAACCGCGATCTCCTGCGCGCCTCGCCGTCTGCGGCAACCACACTCGATCGCTACGAAGTACGCACCCTGCTCTCAAAGATCAAGGTCGCCGATGTCATGCAGAAGAACGTCATCACCGTCACCGATACGATGACGATTGAGGAGGCCGCGCTCGTCATGGAGCGCGAGAAGATCGGCGGCGTCCCCGTCCTCTCCTCGGCTCAAAAGCTCGTCGGCATCATCTCCTCCACGGACATCTTTCGCGCCTTTATCGCCGTCATGGGACTGGACAGCGGCAAGACGCGACTCACGATCGACGTTTCTGACCGCAAGGGCGTTCTGCGCGACATCTCGACCGTCCTTGCCGATCTCGACATCAGCATCGACAGCATGGTCACACTCCCGCAGCCAAGCGGCACCTATCAGATCATCATCCGCGCCGACATCGACGACGTGGATACCGTCAAGGATCGCCTCTGGGCAAAGGGATTCAAAGTCAGCCACGTCATCCAGATTGGCTGAACACACCTTCCTTCATCCATACAAAAACTCTGCCGCAGCCAAAGCGGCAGAGTTTTTGTATGCTTTTTTCACTCCCCAATGAGTCTCCCATCCGTCCCGATGAGAATGACGCGTGCGGGCGGAAAGTCCGCAAGCAGAGCACGTCCCGCCTCTGGCCCGAGCACAAAGACCGCCGTCGACAGCATATCCGAGAGCAGCCCCATATGTCCCTGCCATGCGGGCAAATCCTCTGCGCTCAGCGGCAGTGTCACCACCACCGAAGCAAGCCCTGTGTCCGCAGGATAGCCTGTGCGCGGGTCGATCAGATGATGATACCGCCGCCCCTCATAGAGAAAGAACCGCTCATCATCCCCCGATGCCGAGAGAACTTCATTGGAAAGCGGAAGAACGGCGAGCGCATCCCCCGCTCTCTCGCCGCGCGGATTGCGGATCCCGATCTGCCACGGCTCGCCCGCCGCATTCACCCCCATGCCGAGAATCGAACTCGTGCCAAGATCGGCGAGCGCGTTTTTGATGTCAGCCTTTTGCCATGTGCTGCGGATGCCGTCGAGTGCCAGCCCCTTGATGAGTGCGCCACGGTCAATCTTCATCCCTGTGCGAAGGAGACGCGCTTGGTATCTTTTTTGTCCGTTTTCTTCCACCGTATTCAGTTCTAGGAACTCATACCCGACACACGCACGTGCCTCGGCAATCTCCTCGGGAGACGGCGGCAGTTTCTCCGCACGTGCCCGCTCCCAAAGTTCCGTCAGCGCACCCGCTGTTACATCGAACGCGCCATTCGAGCGGTGCGCGAGCTCCTGCGCGAGGGTCAGCGTCTCATAGAGTGCGGGCGATATCTCCCGCCATTCGCCCGTCCCCGCCGCAGCCTCAAGGTCGGCAATCGCCGCCCCGTCCGCATCCCGCTCCACCTGTGTGAGTACGGCAAGCCCGTCACGCAGAGCCGCCTGCGACGTGATCTCGTCCGCGCGCACCGTGAGCCGCGCCACCGTTCCCATCACCAGCTTCGTCTCCTCTGCCGTCACCGCTTCATTTCTTTCGCAGCCACCCAAAAGGAATGTCGCACAAAAAAATATAATGGCAGGGATTTTAGATAATGCGAAGAATTTTGATATCATATACATGCCTTTCCAAACTATGCGAGGTGCTCTATGCCGCGTTCCAGACTCTACGAAATCGCCAGCTTCGTCCTCGTCGGCGGCGCGTGTTTTATTCTTGACTACGGTCTGCTCTACGTCCTCACCGAGTACGGCGGACTGCACTACCTGCTGTCTGCCGGCATCTCCTTCACTGTCTCCGTCTTCGTCAACTACTGGCTCTGCCTCGTCTGTGTCTTTCGCGGAGCAAATGCACAAACCCGCCGTGCGAAGATGCTCTTTTTCGGCTCAAGCATCGCGGGGCTCGGACTCAACCAGCTGCTCATGTGGATACTCGTCGATCTAGTAGGCATCTACTACATGATTGCCAAGCTCATCGCTGCCGGTATCGTCATGGTGTGGAACTACATCCTCAAGCGCCGCGCCGTACTCGGCAGATAACGAGGCGTGTACCGATTTGATGACCCAACCAATTCTATCACGTGAAATTGCGTCGCGCAAACATGGCTTTTGTCCTTTGCCATGCACATTCAAAAATATCAATCAATAATCGTTCGCAAAAATGTACGACTGTCCATGATTCCCTCGCTCGTCAAAGAGGTCGAATATCGCCGAAAAGACCATATGATTCGGCGCACGAAGAAGGGATTTATGGGCAGTTTTTCTTCCAATTTATCTATAATTGCAATTTAATAAGAGTAAATAGAGGATATTGTCTATTATAATAGAATACACTTAATGAATTCACTCTTATAAATTCGCTTCAATAGATAAAATTGTCTTGCTATTTTATCTATTTTGAGGTACACTGAAAAAAAGGCTAGACGGCTCATTGACCGCAGATATGTGAGCATTGTCAATTTCATCTGCGTAAAGGGAGTGAATATCATGTTTCTGGAGGAGCGCCAAGAGCTCATCGTCCGCATGGTGGAGCGCGACGGTAAGGTCAAGGTCAAAGAGCTCAGTGCTAAATTCAAGGTTACAGAGGACTGTATCCGCAAGGATCTCGGTTCACTCGAGCGGCAGGGGCGGCTGAAACGCACCTATGGCGGTGCCGTGAAACTGACGCAGAGCGTTCATATGATCGAGGTCAGCCGTCATCGTCACATGGATGTCGAGGCGAAGCACCGCATTGCGCAGGCTGCGGTCTCCCTCATCCAGGAGAAGGACATGGTCTTTCTCGATGTCTCGACGAGCAACCTTGCGATTGCAGAACTCCTCATGAAGAGCGACCGCGACCTGACGGTCGTGACGAACATGGTCGATGTGCTCGGCGTGCTCGCACGCAATCCCCGCATCGAGCTAATCTTTGCGGGTGGGCAGATCAATCGCGGACGTGACGGATTCTGGGGCGGCATGACGCAGGACTTCATCGGCAGGCTCAAACCCGACATCGCTTTCGTTGGCGCGGTCGGTGTGGATGTCAAGGGGAACAGCGTGTCCACCTACGACATCGACGACGGGCTGAACAAGGCACGCATCATCGCACGCAGCAAACGCGCTTACGTGGTCGCGGAGGCACGCAAGCTCTCGACGGACGGCAACTATGACTTTACCCCGCTCAATGCGCTTGCAGGGCTCGTGACGGATACGGAACCACCTTCGGACATCCGCGCGGCGGCGGCAGAGCTCGGTGTGGATATCGTACTGCCGTAAGTATCGTAATTGCATCGTAATTTGTAGTATCGTAACAAAAACCGAGACGGTGGCTTGCCGTCTCGGTTTTTTTGTGTGACAATATGGGGAAAGGAGGAGTTTGATGGACGATTTACTCGCGTCCTGCACGCTCTGCCCGCGTCGCTGCGGGGTAAATCGAAATGCGGGCGCACACGGATTCTGCGGTGCGGGGCGCACGGTGCGCGTGGCGCGTACGATGCTGCATGAATGGGAGGAACCGTGTCTGATCGGTGCACATGGCGCAGGCGCGGTATTCTTCGCCCACTGCACGCTGCGCTGCGTCTACTGCCAGAATCACGCGATCAGTCATGAGGGGCACGGTGTGGAGATAGACGAGGACGCGCTTGCCGCGCGTTTCCTTTCCCTTGAGCGGGAGGGCGCGGCGACGCTCGATCTTGTGACCCCGACGCACTATACGCCGCAGATCCTACGCGCACTGACGCTGGCACGCGAACAGGGGCTGACCCTCCCCGTGGTCTGGAACACGAGTGGCTATGAGACGACTGAGAACATTGTACGCCTTGCGGGTACGGTGGACATCTACCTGCCCGACCTGAAGTATGCGACAGAGGAGAGCGGGCGGCTCTATTCGTGTGCGCCCGATTATGCAGCAGTGGTATGGGATGCTCTTGCGGCAATGGTCGCGCAGGTTGGCGCAGTACAGTTCGCTCCCGACGGGCGGCTTCTCAGCGGTGTGCTCGTGCGCCATCTCGTACTGCCGGGACACCGCCACGAGAGCATCGCACTCGTACGACGGCTGTGGGGGGAGTTCGGCGATGCGATTCAGCTCAGTCTGATGCGGCAGTATACGCCGCTCTACCGCGCCGCCGACTTCCCGCCGCTGCATCGGCGGCTCATGACGTTTGAGTATGAGAGCGTAGTCACGGCGGCGCGTGCGCTTGGAATGGAGCGCGTCTATGTGCAAGGCGCGGAGGCGGTGGGGGCGCAGTATGTGCCGGATTTTGCGTGATTGGATTCGATATTATAATGGAGCAGTGTGAACCCAACGCGAACGCTTAGTTACGCAAGTGATCGTGCGCTTGTACGCTTAAATACCGTCGGACTTCTTAAACGCGCTTCGCTTGAACGAAAGAAATCCGACGGGGCGTACCGCGCTCTTTACTCACTTGCTCCACTAGGGTTCGCTTTTGGGTATCACACTGCTCTACGCATATGCACGGCATAACGTCATTGGTTCCCTCAACCACACCAAGCATGTCATTCACCCTCTCACCCGCACAAATCCCTTCCACACTGCCTTTCGCAGCAGATCCGCAGGGATCATGGTCGCGGCAAGAAGAAAGACCAGTGCCCAACCGCCTGCGTGAATCGGGGTGCAGCTGAACATCCCGCCAATCCATGCGCCGACATCGTGCGGGATGTACGGTGCGTTGATAATCGCCGCCATGATGAAGACAATCATCCCCCATACTTTGACAAAGCCGATGTTCTCGCCAAGCCCACGGAAGATGCCGAAGCCCGTGGAGCGCACGTTGAAGCCGTTCATGAGCGAGGCGAGGACGAAGAGCAGGAAGTACGCCGTATAGTGCTCCGCCTGCCCGTCAAAGACGGCGGCAATGCGTGCATCGGTCAAGAAGAAGAAGCTGAGGAGGACGAGCCACGTCCCCATGCAGACAATCTGCACGCTCATCGCGGGGCTGATGATGCTCGCGTCGCGGCGGCGCGGCTTCTCGCGCATATAGCTCTCGTGCGCCGGCTCGTTGCCGAGCATAATCGCACCGAGGCTGTCCATGACGAGGTTGATAAAGAGGAGATGCGTCACGCGCAGCGGCTCGATGATGCCAAAGAACGGTGCAATGGCACTCACGACAACCGCCGCGATGTTGATGACGAGCTGGAAGCGGCAGAATTTCAAGATGTTATTGTAGATTGTGCGCCCGTAGAGGATTGCATCCTTGATCGAGCGGAAGTTATCGTCGAGGATGACAATGTCCCCTGCATCCCGCGCCGCCTCCGTCCCGCTGCCCATCGCAAAGCCGACATCGGCGCGGCGCAGGGCGGGCGAGTCGTTCACGCCGTCCCCCGTCATGCCGACCACGAGGTTCATCTTCTGCGAGAGACGCACAATGCGCGACTTGTCCGTCGGCAGTGCACGTGCAATGACGCGCAGCTGCGGCAGAACGCGCTGTACCTCCTCATCCCGCATCTGGGCGAGGTCGCTGCTCGTGAGGACGAGATCGCCGTCCGCACGCAGCAGCCCCGCGTCGCGTGCAATTGCAACGGCGGTCTCGCGGCGGTCGCCCGTCACCATGACGACCTGCACGCCCGCCGCCTGTACCTCCGTGATTGCCGCACGCGCCTCGGGGCGCACATCGTCGCGGATTGCAGCAAGTCCGATGAGGACGACATCCGTATTGATTTCATTCTTTTGAAAGGGCTGCTCCGAATACCCGAACGCCAAGACGCGCATCGCACGCACGGCATAGGCGTTTATTTTTTCGTTCAGCGCATCTGCATCAAAGGGAACGATCGCCCCATCCGCACGGAGCGCGTATTTCGCCCGTGCCAGCAGTGCCTCGGGCGCCCCCTTGTAGACGACCGTGCCGCGTACGGGCAGCTCCGCCTGACTGAATTTATTGGTGGAGTTAAATGTCTGCCGATGCCCCACACGATAGTTTTCATTGCTCTGCATCGCGCGGTATGTCTCTGCACCGAGGAAGCGCATGACCGCCTGATCGGTCGGATTTCCGCCGACCACCGCGCCCGCCTCGTCATACATGGCGGCGGAGTTCATGCCGATCGCGAGTTTCAGCTTTTCGTGGAGCACAGGATTCTCCGTGAGCGCACCGAGAACCGTACCATCCGCCGTAAAGAAGTCCACCACCTCGAGCTGTCCGCCCGTGATCGTGCCCGTCTTGTCGCTGAAGAGGATATTCAGCGAGCCCGCCGTCTCAATGCCGACCGCACGACGCACGAGGACACCGCGTGCGAGCATTCGGCTCGTGTTCTGCATCAGCACGAGCGAGATCATGAGGGGCAGCCCCTCTGGCACGGCGCAGACGATGATGAGGATCGCGAGCGAGACTGCCTGAATCAGATCCACGAGAATCTGACTCCACCCAAGGGCTACATACGCCTCCAGCCCGCCCGCACGCAGGGCAAAGAACATCATGTAGAGCGAGATGATGACGAGCCCCGAGAGATAGCCGAACGCCGAGATCTGATCGGCGAGCTTCGCGAGCTTCACCTGCAGGGGGGAGTCCGGCTCACGCGCCTGCATCTCCGCCGCCATCCGCCCCATCATCGTCTGCACGCCGACGCGGCGCACCTCCATCACACCCTCGCCGTCAAAGACCACGCTCCCGCGAAAGAGGGTCGCATCGTCCACGAAGGTGTCGCCCGTAATCTCCTCTGGAAATACATAGTGGCTGTCTGCGGGTATCTTCGGGCACTCCTCCGTCTCCCCGTTCAATGCCGTATTGTTCACGCGGAGCTCCCCCGCGACCAGCATGCCGTCCGCAGGAATCTTGTTGCCGCCCTGCAAAATGACATGGTCACCGACCACGATCTCATCCACGGGCAGAACGACCAACCCGCCGTCACGGCAAACCTTCGCCGTATCCTTTGCCGTACGCGCACGCAGGGCGCGGTACTCCGTATCGCTCGCGACATTCGTCCGCGCTGTCACCGTCGCAACGATGATGACGGTCACGATCGTCCCCACCGGCTCATAGATCTCCGCGTGCCCTGCAAAGTACATAGCGATCATGAGCGCGACCATGACGAGCAGGATACGGATCATCGGATCGCGGAACGTCGCCAGAAATACCTCCCCAAACGTCATCCACTGCGGCTCAGGAATCGTGTTCGCGCCGTATTTCAGACGCGACGCCTCCGCCTCAACCGATGTCAGTCCCGTAAATTTCAAGAATGTTCCCCTTTCCCCTCAGCCACGCACCGCACGCACAAAGTAATAGACGAGATAGGCACTGACGGCGAGGGCAATCCCATCCCCGAGACTGCCGTACATCGGTGAAATCAATACGATCAAGGTCAGCACGGCGATGCGTGCGGGCTCCTCCCATGCGGCATTGGTCCGTCTCTGCACCGCAGCCTCCACGGCTTTGGAAATGCGATTACGCCAGCGCGTCAGCCAGAGCACGATCCCCGTGACAATCATCGCCGCCGTCATGAGGATGAGCAGTGCCCAGAAGATTTTTTCCGCCGTCATCTCATGGTTGTGGATGTGCAGATTCAAAAAGAACGGTGCCATCGTCAGCCATGCGGGCACGGGCACAAGGAACGGCTCCCCACCGTCCGATGCGAGATAGACCTGCGTCCCCAGTGCAAAATCCGTCGCGCGTACCGTTGGCTCTGCGATCTGGAACGCATAGAGCGCACTGTCCGCTGTGGGCAGGCGCATCGAAATGACCTCCTTTGCGGGAAATGCTTCCTGCATCTGCGCCAGTGCTTCCTCCGGCAGGAGCAGTGACGCACTCTGTTCCTGTGCGGAAAAGTGCTCTGCCGCCATCGTCTGCGCCGTGCGCTGGTAGTCCCGCATGCCGACGGAGTAAAGGACGATAAAAACGCCGCTCACGCACATGAGGGCTGCCCATGTGCCCGCAAAGACCGACGTGAGCTTATGCCAGTCCGACCAGAACAGTCGGCTGCTCCGCCTCCGCCGCGTGCCAAAGGCAAGCGTTTTCATCATCGGCAGATAGAGGTAGACACCGCTCACGATGGAGATCACGGAGAGCACGCACATTGCCGCGAGGAAGTCGCGGCCGCCCTCCTCCAGCCCCAGCCGGACGTGCAGAATATGCATTGTGTGTATGAACTCCTGCACCGCCTCGGAACGGTAGACACGCTCCTGTCGGTTGAAGACCGTACCCGTGCGCACCTCGTACATGATCTGCTCTCCGCCCATGCGCATATGGGAGCGCCCGGCCTTTCCGCCGCGATCCTTGACGAGAAAGTAGAGTGTCCCGTCCTCTCCATCCGGTGTGACCGCCAGAATCTCCTTTGTCGGGAACGCCTGCATCACGGCTTCTGTCCCCTGCGGCAGACCCGCCCAGATCTCACGCAGAGGCATAGGCTCCCCGCGCGGCGGCAGATTCAGCGTGTTCCACGCGTTGATCTCCTCGCGAAAGAGCAGCGGCAGCCCCGTCAGCGTCAGCAGCAGCAAAAAGAGTGCGCAGATCAAACTCACCCATTGGTGAATAACATAGATTTTCCGCATTGATTGCCTCGATTCCAATAGATGTTACTGTTCCCTATCATAACACAAAATGAACGGAAACGGCGACCAAAAAGAGGACGGCTGCGCACCGTAAATGCGCAACCGTCCCCCAATCTCCTCAATCAGCCCTCTTCGACCTCGATCAAGGCATACTTTCCATCGTTACGTCCATAAACCACGTTGACCTCCTCCGTCTCCGCATTGCGGAACACGAAGAAGCGGTGGTTCAGAAGGTTCATCTGCATGATCGCTTCCTGCACATCCATCGGCTGCAGGCTGAACCGCTTCGTCTTGACGACGGGGAAGACATCATCCTCCTCCGGCACTGGCTGGACGAACGTCTCGACTGCCTCCGCCTTGAACCCGCCGTGACGGAAACGACGCTCGAGCTTCGTCTTCTGCTTGCGAATCTGGCGTTCCAGCTTCTCGATGACGAGATCGATGGAGCTGTACATATCCTCCGAGTGCTCCTCGCCGCGCAGCAGCACGCCGCGCACGATCGGTGCCGTTACCTCAACCTTGTGGTGTTTCCCCTCCACCGAGAGCAGTACGGAGATCTCGCCCACATTCTCGAAATACTTCGTGATCTTGCCGACCCTTTTTTCCACATAATCCCGCAGTGCCGGTGTAACCTCGACATTCTTTCCCCGAATCGTGAATGCAGCCATGAAACACAGCCCCTTTCTATCCACGGGAGCGATCTTCTCTTCCGCCCCCCTTTCCCTTGTATTTCGACATAAACGAAAAAAAACCTGCAAAAGAATTGTACTTTCCCTAAATTCTGATTTTTTATCGTTATTATTTTTTACCTTGGATTGCTGTTTCCTGCTTGAAAAAAAAAGTTTCTCATGCTATAATCACGCATACAGGAATGAGGTGTCCAACTGGACAGCAAAAGCCCCCCGACCGCACATCGGGGGGCTTTTTCATGGGCTGGAAGCTGCCAAGAACTACCTTTCCAACCACTTCTGAATGTAGTACCAAACCGCACACGCTACTACACCAGCAAAAACTGCACTCAAGAATGAGGAATCCAGCATACGACAGCCCTCCTCTCCGTGCCAGATTCGGAGGTTGGCAACGGATACAGTATATCATAATGGGGAGAGAACTGCCACGCCCATATCCACTCAAATGAAAAAGCCCGCTGTGTAAGCCGGGCTTTTCAAACCTTTGTCCTTATTCCTTTTTGACCACGTTGTCCGCCTGGGGACCACGCGCGCCTTCGACGATGTCGAATTCGACTTCCTGACCTTCGTTGAGGGTCTTGTATCCCTCGCCCTGAATCGAGGAAAAATGGACGAATACATCATCGCCGTCCTCGCGGGAGATAAATCCATATCCCTTATCCGCGCTGAACCATTTCACCTTGCCTGTCATGTCGGCTCTCCTTTCACTGATAGAGAAAACCTGTTGCAATCAACATTTCTCCAGTCTCGCACGTATGCCTCTTCTTATTATAAGAGCCGTGTCATTTGCTGTCAATGGTCTATCATCAAAGGATTAGAAAAGCTCATCCGTCCACATGGTCAGAGCTGCGGGAAAAAACTTTCCACCCGTCGGAGGCGTTCGCGCTCGAGCTCCTCGCGCCGTTCAAACATCTCGCGATAGGCGGCGATGTAGTCGTCCAGATGCTGCGCAAGGAGTCGATGTTCCGCCGCATAGCGGTAGGCATTCTCGGCAAGCGTGCGGCGAAGGTCGGCACGTTTGATGAGGAGATCCAGCTTCTTCGCAAATTCCTTCGGGCTGCGGAAGATCAGACCTGTCTCGCCGTCGCGCACGCTGCCCGCATAGACGGTCGGGGAGGCAAGTACCGCCGCCCCGTTACCCGCCGCCTCGATGAATTTCAGATCGGACTTGGCACGGTTGAACTCCGTGTCATTCAGCGGCAGGAGGACGATGTCCGAGGCGTGCAGTGCCGCCGTATAGTGCTCGTAGGGCGCAACAATGGAGGCATCCCGCACACCGCCCGCGAATTCCTTCGCCTCCGTGCGGAGTGCCTGATAAAATCCATGATCCGAAACGACGCGGAAATACAGGCGGTCGCCATAGCGGCGGATCGCCTCGTTGAGCGCGGGCATCAGCGGTTCCCAGTCCGGCCGGCGGTTCAGCGCACCGAAGAAGATGGTCACGCGGTCGCTCGGCATATCATAGCTGCGCGGCGCGGGCAGCTCCGCAAGCTGATTCTCGAAGAGATAGACATAGGGGTTGTATTGCTGCAGAACATCCTTCAAATATTTGGTTGAAGTTTGCACGGCGGAGACGGCACGGAGGAAAAAGTAATTATCCGCCTTCATCTCCTTTGAAATGACCGGGTGGTCGTCTATTTCGTGGAGCAAAATATTCCCATCTCTGCCGTATTTGTATAAGAGGTCCTTGACCCTTGCCGTAGGATCGATAATGAAGCGTTCAAACAGGATAAAACTATCGTGGAGATCACCCAGTTCCTCCAGAGCAATCGCCGCATCGCCCTTTCTCAGTGCGCCGCTCAAGGAGATATATCCACCCGCTGCAAGCTGTGTGAGCGGCTGATCCAGGCGAACCGATGCACAGTCCTCCACGCGGTTCATCACAATGACATGGAGCGAAGGAACTCCCGCCTCATATGCCTGCCGCAGGACGGGAGATACCTGCGGGAGCAGCGGCTCGACGATGTTCCCGCAGTCCTCCTGCAGCTTGGCAAGTGCCGCCCGATAGTCCTCCTCTGTCCTCAGGAATACGCGTCGACGCCAATAGTCCCCAAGCAGACGCCGCCATTCAACCCCTGCGCGAACGAGGGTCTCCGGGGCTCGCCCCTCCTGGCCGCTGTGCACGCGAAAGAGGCTGAGCGGCTGACTGAACACGACAACATTCCCCTTTTCAAGGAGTTCCAGCCACATGGCGCAATCCGATATGGTCAAATACCCACGCGACTCCGCACGCCAATAGTGATGCACCAGATCCCTCCGCCGAAAGAGGACAGCGGACGGCTCTCCCAAAAAATTATCGTGGCTCATGAGGGTAGCGTGACCGACCGCTTCCCCGCTGAAGCATCCATATCGTCCGGGAATGGGCGGCGCACTTTCCCATTGTCCGAGATATGCTCCGTCCCCATCAATCCCGCCGCGTATCGACGTAACAAGCGTGACAGTCGAATCGGTGAGAAAGGCATCGAGCATCCGTGTCGTCTTATCCGGCAGCAGGAGGTCGTCGTCCATGCACCACTGCAGGAACTCACCCTGCGCGAGATGCTCAAACGGCATAAAGTTCTCCGCCTGCGTCGTTGCATCTCTGTTGCGGATATAGCGCACGCGCACATCATCCTGATAGTCCCGCATCATTTCTTCGGTGCGGTCGTCCGTCGAGTTGTCACAGACAATGACCTCAATGTTCGGATAGGTCTGCGTGAGTGCGCTCGTAAGGGTCTCGCGAAAATAGTGCGGGCGGTTGTACGTCGGGATCATGATGCTGACAAGCGGAGCCCTCAGAAGAGCCGCACGCGCCGTTGCACGGATGAGCGGAAGATTGTTCGCCCACGCAATCACACCCAAGGTCTCCTGCAGAATCGTCTCGGGCAGACCGATGTCAATGCCCCAATGATCCATGAGCAGGGGGCGTGCCTCGGAGCGGGTCAGCTCGTAAAGGTCACAGCTGCCCGCATAGCGATGCGCAAAGTACGCGGGGACGCGCAGGATATGAAAGCCCTCGTATTTGAGACGGAAGGAGAGGTCGAGATCCGCACCGCCGCCCATGAACGCCTCGTCAAATCCGCCCGCCAGTGCAAAGGCGGAGCGGCGTACGAGCAGCGCAAAATCCTCCAAAAAAAGGCTTTCCGTCGGCTGCGTCAAATGACGGCACACCCACTGCGCCGCATCCTCCCCGTGTGCCGCCATCTCCTCCGCATTCAGATACTGCCACGCGAATTCTGTATGGTTGGAGAAGGGACCGACGGCGGCAACCTCCGCATCCAACTGGAGGGTCGCAAGAATTTTTTTCAGCCCGTCTGCCGTAAGGATGACCCCCTCCCGCAGAAAGAGAAGGAAGTCCCCTATAGCGGCTGCTGCCCCGGCATTCCAGCGTGCCGCAGGCGACGATCCATCGCAGGGCAACAAGCGACAGGCACATCCATGAAGTGTCTGCCGCACCAGATCCGCATCCGCCGCTGCTGCAGGAACGACCAGCTCCATATCAATGCGAAGGCGGGCGGCGGCGTCAAGTGCCGCCTCTGCCGTCTCACGCAGATATGCGCCCTCCTCCGTGACCGCGAGGATAATGCTGAGCGCACTCATGACTTCAGCGTACACAGCAGTGTGAAGTCCGTCTGCTGCATCTTTGCCGCAACCTGAATTGCCTTGTCCTTTTCCCCCATATCATGCAGGAGCAGTGTCATATTCCGCAGCGTCACATCACAGCCGGGGTCGAGGCGCAGTGCCGCCATCAGCAGCTCCTTCGCTCCCGCATAATCGTCCGCGACATATGCCGCACCCGCAAAGGCATTCAGTGCCGCCACCTTCTCTGAGGGACGAATTTCCTGTGCAATGATTTCTTCCGCCTGCTTTGCTGCATCCACGGATGCAGCAGTGCTCTGTGATGCCGGGGGTACGACGGGCTCCACCGCTTTGGATGCTGCGGGAGCATTCTGCTCGACCGCTTCTACCATCCCCAGCAGCGCGGCGAGATGCGGATACGCCGCCTTGGTCTGTTCAGAGTCGAGCTGCGCCTCCACTCCTGCAAGGCGTCCAATCTCCGCACGCTGCTCATAGGAAAGCGTACGTGCGTGCACCTTGAGGATGTTCTCAAAGAGCTTCAGCGCATCGGCAGGACGCTTTTCACGCTGGCAGATACGGGCGAGGAGAATCCGCACGTCCACATTTGACGCATCCTTGGCGAGGGTATTCGTCACCCAGCTTGCCGCACGCGTATAGTCGCCGAGCTCAAAGTAGGCGCGTGCGACATCGCCGAAGCACTCCTCGGGCGGATTGCCCTGCGCCAGCATATCGGCAAAGGTGTTGATGACCCCCGCATACTCCTTTTTCTCCATGTGCGCACGAATCTGTTCCACCGTTGCAATCTTCTTCTCTGCCATCGTCATAGACCCTTTCTCTTTACGCTTTTCTTCACGCCGTGCACGCTTTTTACGCGTGCGTTCGGCGCGGTTCGCTTTACGCTTCTTCATTGAGGTATCGCTCCCAAATCATCTTATATGCCGCCTCCACAGCACGAACATAGTCTCTGCCAGCCATCAGGGGAGAGGCACGCATCATGCGCGGAATCGCCGCATGCAGTGCCGCCAGCAGTTCCCGATCGGACGCGATGCCGACGGCACACTCCACATATGCCGCAGGACTCTCCGCAACCAGTTCATTCAACCCCACATTCGAGAGGAGACCTGCACCAAATCGTGCTCCGTGACGCGCCCCTGCCATTGTCACCACGGGCAGCCCCATAAAGAGTGCCTCGCAGGTCGTACCGCCCCCCTGATAGGGATAGGTGTCGAGGATGATGTCCACATCCATATAGTCGCGCAGATAGTCCCTCGTCCCGGGTCGCAGTACAAGCCGCTCCACATCTATGCCGGCACATTCGGCACGGATTCGCATACGCGCCAGCGCCTCCCTGCTCGGATGGACATTTTTGAGCAGCAGCCGCGCCTCGGGTACACGCTGCAGAATCTCTGCCCAAAGCGTCAGCATCGCATCCGTGATCTTCGCGAAATTGTTAAAACTCGCGAACACAGGCGGATCATTCGGCACACGATGCAGCTGCTCATAGGGCTCAAACCGAACCGACGGCGTAAAGCAGAGATGCGTGTGCGGAAGCCGCAGGATCCGCTCGGTAAAGAGCACATCCATCTCCGGAGGATCGACAAGGGGATCGCCGAGAACGTAATCCATCGCGGGAAGACCCGTCGTGTTGAAATAGCCAATGCCCGAGATCTGCACAGGTGCGGGCTTATAGGCAGCGATCTGAAGCGTCGTCCCCCCCGCCGAATGTCCCGCAAGGTCAAAGAGGATATCAATCCCGTCCGCATAGATCCGCTGTGCAGCCGCTGCAGGCGTGCAGGATGAGAGGTTGGCATAGTGATCCGTCATTCCTGCCAACCAGTCCGTCACCTCACTCTGCTGCGCCCCGATATCGTAGAGGGACACCTCGAAATGTATGCGGTCATAAGCGGCAAGGAGCTGAATCACAAAGTTCAGCACGATGTGATCCGTAAGACTTGGCGAGAGATAGCCGATGCGCAGCTTCTCCCGCCGCTGTTTCGTATGTGAGAACTGCGGCAATTCGCCCATCATCGTCCCGTACATCCGATGAGCCTCATACATCTCCTCATCTGAGATACCGTCGACATAGTGCAGATCCATGAGATAGTTGCTCAGCGCGGTAAGACGCATCTGCGGCGTGGGACACGGCAGCTGCCACACGAGCTTCAGATGCGGCAATGCCGCCTTGAGATCAGAGAGACGGAGAAGGAGATGCCCCATGATTTCATGCAGTTCCCAGAGCCGTTCCGGGGGGAACAGCCCCTCCCGCTCCATCGTTTGAAGGCGGCGGAGCGCATTCTCCGAACGCCCCGCAGCAAGCTCTGTGCGTACGGCATCAAAGGCGCGTTCAAACGCCCCCTTCGCGCGCTTCCCACGCTGCCCAGATCGCACGATAACAGTCCTCCATTTCACGAATATAGCGTTCTTGATCCATGACGGGCGATGCCTTCATGCGATCGCGCAGTTCCCGGTGCAGGGCATCCAGCAGGTCAATATGATTGGCAAGAGCCACCGCTGTCTCGATATAGTCCTCGATGCGCGTCGAAGCGAGCTCCCCCAGCCCGATATTCGCGAGCAGACTGTAGGTAAAGCGCGTGCTGTGCCGCTCCGAATAGTAGGACACAACAGGTACGCCCATGTAGAGCGCGTCGCAGGTCGTACCGCCACCCGGCCACGGATAGGTGTCGAGCGCAATATCCACATCGAGATAACGCTCCATATAGTCGCGCGTAGCTGCCTCGAACTGCACGCAGTTCATATCAAAACCGAGGTGTTTCAGGCGTTCATGCGCCAGCGCAGTGACACCGCGCTTTCCATATGCCTTATTCTTCAGTAACAGCCGCGCATTCGGCACACGTTCCATGATCTCGCGCCATGCCAAGAGCATATCATCCTGCAGCTTCGCATACTGATTAAACGAGGCGAACTGGATATAGCCCCGCGTGCGTGCAGGCGTTCCTGTCGAAGCGGGCAGATGTGTAAACCCATTATAGCAGAATTGGCTCGTCAGGCGCAGTAATTTTTCGACGTAGACCGATTCACTGCCGCTGCCCACAGGATCACAGCAATGATCCGTTACGAAATAGTCCACAGCAGGCAGCCCCGTCGTCGCCATATAGCCGAGCCCCGAGATCTGAACGGGGGCAGGTTTCCATGCAAGTGCCGCCAGCCCCGAACCTGCCGTATGCCCCGCGAGGTCAAAGAGGATATCCACCTCGTCCGCATAGATCTCACGTGCGATGCGCTCCATATCCCGCGCATGATCCGAAAGATTCCGCCACGCTGTGACAAGCCCTTGCAAAAATTCCGAATACTGGTCATGCTTGCCGAGGTTGTAGACGTAGACCTCGAATTGAGCGCTGTCGAACCCCGCGAGAAAGGGCCATACGAAGTACAGCATCACATGAGCGCAGAAGTCGCCTGAAATATAGCCGATGCGGATCTTGTCCTTTTTCCGCCGTCCGTGATGCGTGTACGGCTGCACATCGCGGAAAAGGTCCGCGTAGCCAAGGCTCTTCTCATAGACCTCCCGCGCCGAAAGATCGAGCGCATTGAGTTTGAACAGCGCCGCACCGTAGTAAGCACGCTGCAAAAACGGTGCAGCTGCTTCCCGTGCATACGCCATCGCATAGCGATAGGAGAGCTCCGGTTCGGGGGAAAACGTGGCATAGTCCGCACACGCCTTGAGCAGCACGGCGTGAACCTCAGCCTCCGCAGCAAGTCCGCCCTCGATGAGCGCAAGCCCGTGTTTGGCGCGTGCGTAGCACTCCATCGGCGTGCCGAGCGGTGTCGGACTGACGAAGGAGAGGTAGAGCCGTGCTGCCTCCCGATCGCGCGTAATGCCCTCGGCAGCCAGCGCCCAACGCCCCGCCAGTGTCGGGGCATCCGAAAAGAAATACGCCCATGCGAGCGTCATGCGCTGCTCAAGATTCAGACATTCCATACCGTCCAATTCATGTGCAGTATGCACGACCATGTTCCAATCCTCATGCGCGCCAGCCCGAGCGAGGCGTTCCGTCACTTCTTGAACAGACTGCTTGCCCCCCTCGGCAAGAACGCGCTCGTAGGCACGCTCCACAGAGAACATAATCGCCTCCGCATCGGAGAGGTCAAAAAACCGCCAATGCAGAAGCTGATGAAGCTCCGTGAGACGGGATAAGTCGGAACAGAGTGTGGATGCCCATACAGCAGTTTCCTCTGCCGTTCGCGCAGGTGGCAGTCCGAGACGGTTCAAGAGATGCGCAGAATAACGCGACACCAAAGACCGCGTCGTGAGGAGCGGCACGCCGCGCTCGGACGCATGGCAGACATCGACGAGATCCGCATGAATGCCCAACAGCAGGTCGAGCTCATCATAGGGGAGTTCGTCCACGAGATCCAGAGCGGAATCCTCTGAGCCGAGTGCTGCGATGCGCTCGATATCCGCAGTCGAAAGCTCCGCCGCAATCCGCGCCGGCAAAATCAGACGAACGGTGCGCAGCTGCGACAGTAAGTGCGTGAGGAGTTCCACAAGAACATCCGCCCCATTGCCGGACAGCTCGCCCACAATTCCAATCGCCGGCACCCCCGTATCGAGCAGCGGTGTGCGATAGGTATAGGGCGACGAGGTTCTCTGAAACTTCATCCAACAGCAGGGGAAGATCTCCTTGCCCTCAACGAGAGGAAGCCCTCGCGCCGCTGTCGGACATTCCTCCGCAAGCGAGATGATGTGTGCGGCAGGCTGCCGTTCCAGGATGGCGCGTACCGCGTCATCCGTCCCGCAGAGCGCGAGATCGACGAGCAGATCCATGCGGTCATGGCGCATGCGCTCTGCCGCCTCGGCAGGAGTATCTCCACCAATGTCCCGCAATACAGCCGCATCGGAAAAGATTTCGATAGTGCTCCTGCTTCCCGTATGATATACAAAGAGCTCATAGCGCAGCGCATCATAGGCGGCGAAGAACATAGGCAGGAACTCCCGCAGCCGCACGGCACTGAGCGCCGAGATGATATAGCCGAGTCGAACTTTTCGATCTTGCTTCCCCCGCTTCTCCACAAGTTTGCGTTTTGCTTTCTTTTTCTTCATCATCTCTCCCCTATACAGAAGTTCCTATTGAGATTATCGTGTTTCGTACACGGTCTCTTTAGTGCTGTGCATAGGCAGCCCAGACCGCCTCGTATGCCGCGCCGACATCGCTGCCATAGCTTGCCGCATCCATAACGGGCGAATTCTCCATCATTCCGCGCAGCCCTCTATGGAGGGCATCGAGCGCAGCGGCATCTCCTGCGAGCGCAACGGCAAGCGAGATATACTCCTTCTCCGTACGCGCAACAAGCCCCCCTGCGTCGATGTTTTCGAGCAGTGACGCCCCGAAACGGCTGCCGAGACTCTCCCCCGCAAGGGTGACGACAGGCACACCCATATAGAGCGCATCGCAGGTCGTGCCACCCCCGGGATAGGGAAAGGGATCCAGTGCGATGTCCACGCGATTGTACGCGGCGAGATAGTCCCGTGACGCTCCCTCCGCATCCACCCGATCGCACGGAATCCCCGCCGCCGCAATGCGTTCCAGTGCCTCTGTGCGTGCATCCGCACAGGAAAAGACATCCGTCTTGAGCAGTAGACGGCTCTCCGGCACGCGGCGCAGAATCTCTGCCCAAATGCGAAGTACATGATCGTTCAGCTTTGTAAAATTGTTGAAACTGCCAAAGACAATGGTACGACCCGCCGCAGATGCGTGCGCGGGTGCAGGGGCTTCGTGCAGCGGCCGCCAGCAGAAATGCGAATGCGGCAGGACGAGCAGTTCCTCCGTAAAGCCCTCCTCCGCGCCTCCTGCCGCAAGCACGGGATCGGCAAGAAAATAATCCACGGTGGGAAGCCCCGTCGAAGCAAAGTAGCCGATGCCCGAAATCTGCACGGGCGCAGGACGATAGGCGAGAATGGGCAGCGTCCTGCCCGCCGTATGCCCCGCGAGATCGACGAGGATATCCATACCGTCGCGGTAAATCGTATGCGCTGCCTCCTCTGCCGACAGCCGCGCCAGATTGCGAAAATGCGCGACCGCCCCCCTCACGTGTGCCGTATAGCCGTCCTCGGCGTTCAGCGCATAGACCGTCACATCATAGCGTGCGGGGTCGAGCGCCGTCATCAGGGCATACGAAAAGGAGAGCACGACGTGCTCCCTCACATCGGGTGAAAGATAGCCGATGCGCAGACGTCGCTCCCCCATATCATGCGCCGTATGGTCGAAGGTACGCACATCGGCAAAGAGTGCGCCGTACCCCTCCGCCGCCCGCTTATCCTCCGCCGGCGATGCGGCCAGATAGTGACGGTTAAAGAGCACATTGCTCGCATTGAGCGCACGCAGCGTGCGGTCAGGTGCCGCCTCACGCGCCTGCTCGTAGAACTGTACCGCCTCCTGCGCACGCCCAAGAAAACGCGCACACTGCCCCGCGAGATTATAGACCTTCTCCGCAATCGCAGGCGGCATCTTTGCATCGAGGAGAGGTGTGAGCAGTGCCAACGCGGCACAGCGTTCCTTTGCCATGAGATGAATACGCGCACGCAAAAAGACCGTATAGGGGTCACGGGGGGCAAGACGCCCACATTCCTGCCACGCTGTCAGTGCCTCCTGTGTGCGTCCCGCCTCGATATGGAGTGCCGTGAGAAGCCCCGCAGCCTCGGCGGGCAGGAAGCGATGCAGCTGTTTCAGCCCCTTCTTTGCCGCCCTCTCATCGCCCTGCGCGAGTGCGGTGAAGATGCGCTCGCGCAGGATCTCAAGTTCCGCTCCGCTCATGGCAAACCTCCTGCGAGCCGCCCAATTCGCCGCAGCATCCGCACATCCTCGGGAGCTGCAGAGAGGGTTTTGCAGGAGTTTGGCAGGAGGAGCGCAAGTGCGCCCTGCTCGTTCGGCGCAAAGCCCTCTCCGCACGCCGCCGCAACCGCCGCCGTACGCTCCATCTCGTCGATCAGGGACGCTGCCGCCGCACACGCATCCCCCGCAAGAAGGAATTGCCGCCGCTGCGGGAACTTCAGCGTGCTCTTTTGATCGTAATAGAGTGCGGCCAAACGGAAGGAAGTCCCCGCAAGCACCGCAGCAAGAAATGGCGGATCGACGTTCTCTTGATAAAAGGCATTCAATGCTTCGATGACGGTGGCATCATCCGCCCCGACACAGTCCAGCATTCGGACGAAACGAATGAGCACCGGAGCCGTATGCGGACTGAGCCGCAGCGCGTGCTCATGGAGGTGCAGAGCCTCCTCCATATCCCCCCGAAGCCGCGCAGCCTCCCCGAGACGCGCATAGGCACTCGGTGCGAGAATGCCTGAGAAATCGCCTTCGCGGTAGTATTCCTCATGCAGGCGAATCCCCTCGCGATACGCCGCACATGCCGTAGAGATAAACCCTTGATCCCACGCGTATGTGCCATAGATCAGAGGAAAATCCGCCTTTTCAGGAAGGGCCTTCCGCGCCGTCTCGTATGCTGCACGAATCTCATCATCTGCCGCCCCCATCAAGATGAGCGATTGGAGCAGAACGGCGTGCGGTCGATCCTCCGAGCCGACGGGCCGATCTGCGCCGTCCCGCGCCAGACGCGCGTAGCGTGCCGCTGCAGGATAGTCCTCAAGGGAATAGTAGCAGTCCATCAGATGATATTCGTCGAGCTTTTTGTGCTCCCCGCGTGCACGCCGCGCCAGCAACAGTTCCAGATCGCGGCGCGACTTCCCCTTGATGATGCGCGGCGAATAGCCCGTATGGTAGAGCGTCAGCCCGGGAGCCATCGTCATTTCGCGCCCCGCATCGCCGCTGAGATTCTCCACGTGCTCATGGATGCTCCCGACAAAGCGGATGTGCGGCGCACGGCGAAAAATGCGCTGCACCTGTGCCGACGTACCGAGCAGTTCTCCCGTATCCATATCGATATTGACGAGATGCACGATGAATCCGTCGAAGTTCTTTCTTCGACTGTACTCCTCGATTAGCGGACGCACGCGCACCGCACTCTCCTCCGTGAAATACTCATCTGCATCGGTAAAGACAACCCAGTCCCCCACCGCCTGATCGAGCGCGAAATTCTTTGCCGCCGCAAAATCGTTGATCCAGTCGAAAGGAACAACCTTTGCCCCGCCTGCGCGTGCAATCTCAGCGGTCGCATCCGTCGAGCCCGTATCGACCACGATCATCTCGTCGGCAAAGACACGCATGGACGAGAGCCAGCGCGGCAGATTTTCCGCCTCATTCTTTGCGATGACACATGCAGAGATCTTCATCGTATCAGCTCCCATAGTTCCTGTGACGTTCGATGTGCGCCATCCAAGGCAAGCGCACGTGCGAGAGCGTGCTCCGCCTCCGCCCGCATCCCGAGCTGCAGCGCAGCGTGCGCCATCCCGCAGAGATCATCCCCCGTTTCACCCGCCATTTCCGACAGCAGCGAGCGACCGAGGAGCACGCCCGCCCATCGTTCATGTGCCGTAAACTCCTCCACGAGAGCACGCAGGACAGAGCTGCCATATCCCGCCGCCGCACGCAGAAATCGCTCCGTCTGCGCTGCATCCGCATGATGAACGAAGGCATCCCGCACGAGGTCATACCCCTCCTGTGTCTTTGGCAGAGGCACGGCATCCGGTTCGTCATAGTGCCGCCAGAACGCCCGCATCGGTGTGGGGAGCAACGTGCGCAGACGATGATAGAGCATTGGGCTCTCCGCCTTGCGCTCGTTCTCCAGACGCAGCAGGATCTCGGGGATCTCGCGCACGGACTGTGAGAGCGCGGCAACAAGCTGCGCACCGAGGACGGACGCTGTTTCTGTTCGCACCTGTTGATAGATCGCAGGCGCATCCTCGGCGCATCCCGTCAGACGCGTAAGCTCTGCACGCGCCGCACACGCAAGGGATAGCCAACCGTGACTGTCCGCAAAGCGCGTGAGAACGCCGACCGTCTCCGCATCGTCCCCGAGCAATTCCCGCAGCGTGGTAAGCACCTGTCCCGCATCCTCTTTGCAATGCAGTTCCACATAGACATCAGGAGCCTCCTCATGCGCCTGGTCCAGTGCAAACGCACGCGTGAGTTCCTCCTGTGCCGCCACCGTCTCCCCCGCCTCCATCAGAAGACGCGCACGCGCAGCAGACACCGCCCCTGCCCATGTGGAAAATTCGGATGCCTCTCCCTTCGCATCCGCAGGGTACTCATCGAGCTCCAGCGCACGCGTCAGCGCATCGAGCGCCTGCCCATCCCCAAGAGCAGTGAGCAGCAACCCCAGTCGTCCGTGAAAATCGGGCAGCACGGGAAACAGAAGGCATGCCATACGCGCCGCCGCAATCTGCTCCGCGAGCGGAACGCGCTCCTTCTCCATCGCATTGAGCAGGAGATGGTGGAGATGGCTCTGCGCACCGAGCGACACGACATCTTCTTTTAGCGCGGCACGCGCATAGATGAGTGCAGAGGCATATTTTCCAAGCCCGTAATAGGTATCGGCAAGATAACGAGAGTCGCCCGGCTGCAGTCCCGCCTCCTCGATGCGCTGCTCCATCAGCGCGAGATTGCGCTCGTGCTTGGCACGGATGCGTGTGGAGGAATAGCCCACATGACGGATGGCAAGAGCCACGGATTCATGATAGAGAACAGGTTCTCCGCCCTCCTTGCGCAGTGCCTCATGCACGCGTCCTTCGTAGAAGAGACTGCGCCCCATCCGCAGGAGACGGATATGCGGCGCACGTCCCGTCTCGCGCTCATCCGCATCCTCATCCACGTGTACGATGGGCAGAAGAACCGCATCCACGTGCGGCATCGTCACATCGACCATCGCAAGATATGCCCGCACCTCCGACGGATCGAAAAAGGATTCATCCGCATCCAAAACCACAGCCCAGTCGCCGCGCACTGCATGGATCGCAGCATTGCGGGCGGCGGCAAAGTCATCCCGCCACACAAAATCAACGATGCGTGCGCCCGCCGTCTCTGCAAGTCTGCGCGTCCCGTCCGTCGAACCTGTATCGACAACAATGCGTTCATTCGCATAGACAGCGGTATTTGCGAGCCATCGCTCCATATCCCGTGCATCGTCGCGCACAAAGACCGCCGCAGAGATCTGCAGCTCCTCTGCACGCGCTGCAATGTGCTGCCAGATCGCCATGCGCCGCTCCAATCCCTCACGCATATCATCCGTAAAGTGGGAGATCTCCACGCTCCCCGCCGGCAGATCCGCAGAGAGTGCACGCTGCGCTGCTGCGATTGCCTCCTGATAGCGATGAAGCGCCGCCAATGCCTCCGCATATTCCGCGTGCATCTCCGGGAGTTCCGGGAATTCGTGCGACGCCTGCGCAGCAATCGCAAGGCGATCCTTTCTGCGTGCAGGCTGTGCGCCATAGATGCGCAGGAGAATCCGCCAGCAAAGACTCGCATAGACCACACTGCGACGCCCAAGAGCCACATCGAGGAGGGCGTAACGCTCCGCCATACGCTCATCACCGAGATTGTCATACGTCTCGGCAAGATAGCGCCAGCAGCGTTCGGGCTCGTTTGAATGTCGCACCTCATCGAGCAGGAGACGCAGATTGCGCTCCCCCTTTTCGCGTGTGAGTGCAGCCGAATACCCCGTATGCACAAGGGTCAACTGTGTCGGTGCAAGAATGCCGGCGCACGGCACAGTTCCATCTGCGTCACGCAGCTCCTCATGGATCCGCCCCACATAGGCACGTCCCGCCCGTCGGCGAAAGATGCGCGGCGCGAAGGAATCAAGCATTGTCTCCCCCGTCGCCTCGTCGATGTTGTGCCACGGAACGAGCATCACCTCAGCCCCCGCCGCATCCGCCTCTGTAATCACCGCACGCAGATGCATACGCGTCTCGTCCAAAAAATATTCATCCGCATCGATAAAGACAACCCAGTCCCCCGTCGCTTTGGCAAGCACGGCATTCCGTGCCGCCGCAAAATCATCCGCCCACGGAATATGACAGACTTCCGCACTGCATGCGGCGGCAACGGCGGCAGAGTCGTCCCGCGAGCCCGTATCGCCAACAATCAGCTCATCCACTTGATCCTGCAGACTTTCGATGGACTTCTTCAGATGATGCGCATCGTCCCGCACAATATAGCACGCCGTAATACGCAGCTTTGACACCTCACCTTGCACCCCATCTTCCCCTCGATACTGCCGCACACGCTCCGACCAAAAATGCGCCCGCTCCGCATCTTCCAAATGCACATAGATCTGCGCTACACGCTCCGCTGCCATCGCAGCCACACTGTCGTTGAAAAAAGAGGCGTTTTCCGTCCTTGCCCCACCTGCATCATAGCGTTCCAGTGCTACGGCAAAGCTCTCCGCCGCCGCCGCATAGGAAGCGAGCCCACAGAGAATCATGCCGCGCTGGGCGTAGAAATCTGGCAACGCAGGATACTTTGCAAGAGCCACCTCGGCAAGTTGCAGCATCTCCTCATCGGGGTAGTGAAGCGCACGCATCGACTCAATCATTTGATGGTAGATCTTGCTCTCCTCACCGATAAAAATCGCTTCTCCATCGAGAGCCTCCTGCGAGAGTGTAAGCACCCGCGCATAGTCCTTCAGCCCGAAATAACAGTCCGCCAAATAGAAGGCGTGCATTTGCGTCCGTCCGTGCAGTGCGGCATCGCGTTCAAGCATTGCAATATTGCGTCGAATTTTCTCCTCTCCCCGCTCGATGAGATACCCTGTATGTCCTGCACTCAGACGCTCGTCTGCGTATTGAAGCACACGCGCTCTTTTGTCGTCACGCACGAGCTGTTCATGAATCATGCCCGCATAGCGAATCCCGTGACGACGAAAGATACGGGGGCTTTGCATCCAGTGTGCATCGCTCAAAGAGTCTTTCGTTATAAAGTTACAGAGTGGAATCATAATGATATCGAAGTCTGTGTGATCGCGGATGGTATCCACAATTCCCGCCCGCACGTCCTCCGGATAAAAGAAATACTCGTCGGCATCGAGAAAAATGACAACATCACCTGTCGCTCGTTCGAGCGCATAATTGCGTGCCGATGAAAAATCATTCTGCCAAGCATACTCATAGCATTGTGCATCAAAAGTTTCGCCAACTGCCGGTACCAACGCATCTCCTGCCGTTGAGACAATGATGATCTCGTCGACCGCCGCCCGTAAAGAGAGAAGGGAACGGCGCAGTTCCTCCACTTCGTCTTTGACAATATAACAGGCAGAGATCTTCATGCGGCACATCCTTTCATTCTTCTCCAAAGAATCATTATACGCGATTCCAGGTATTTTCGCAAAAGAAAAAGAACCCCTCCCCATAGGGGAGAGGTTCCTGTCATCCATCTGTAACAGCCGAAGCGAATTACTGGAGGAGCGAGAGGACAGCCGAGCTGTTCTGGTTCGCCTGCGCGAGCATGGACTGCGCAGCCTGGAGCAGCACGTTGTTCTTCGTGTAGTTCGTCATCTCCTTCGCCATATCCGCATCGCGAATCACCGACTCGGAGCTCTGGACGTTCTCGGACGCCACCGTGAGGTTCGAGCTCGTGTAGTTCAGGCGGGTCTGGACTGCACCGATGTTTGCCTGCTCGTCAAGAGCCTTCTGGAGCGCCGTCTCAATCGTGTTGATCGCAGCATTTGCCTTGTCCTGCGTCTGAACGCTGAGAATCTGACCGTCCGTACCCTTGAGACCAAGTGCGAGCGAACGCATATCCGTCATGCTGACCTTGATCGCCTGGTTTGCCTTCGTGCCCGTCTGGAGGACGAGAGCGTTGTCAGCGGACGCGTTCTCTGCACGAATGCGCTCGTTGAACGCATCGAGAGCCGTGTTCGCCGTCTTGCGGATAGCGCCCGTGTTATCCGTGATCGAGAGCGTGAACGAGGAGATCTGAGCCGTCGTACCCGCGCTCTTTGCCTCGATCGAGAGCGCCGTCTTGTTGTCTGCCGTGTAGACGCTGTTCTTCGCCTTGTCGTAGCCGATCAGAGCCTCGTTCCTCGTTGTTCCCAGGAGCGTCGAGCCCGCGAAGGACTCCGTTCCGTTGTACGCGTTTTTGGCAAGGATGGTCGCAAGCGTGCTGTCTGTGCTGACTTGGAACGTCGTCGTGTAGGTACGACCCTGGCGAACGTAGGAAATCGTGACGTTATCCGTCGACTGGATGTTGAGGCTCTCGTCCGTGCGGCTCTTGAGGGTCGTCAGTGCCGAATCCCACTTCGTTGACGTGCTCATCGCATCGTTCGTAAGCGTCGTGCAGGTCGCCTGCCCCTGGCTGTTGCGCGAGCCATCGACGAGGTACTTGCCGTTGTAGGTTGCAAGTGCGTTGTCGTCGATCTGGTCAACCATCTGGTTGATCTCTTTCTGGATCGTGCGGCGATCCTCATCCGTGTTCGTGTCGTTGGCCGCGTTGATTGCCTTCTCCTTCAGGGTCTTGAGGATCTCAACCGTGCTGGAGACAGCACCCTCGGCGGTCTTCATCATGCTGTTGCCGTTCTGTGCGTTCTGGTTGTCCTGATCGAGCGAACGGATCTGGACGCGCATACGCTCAGAGATGGCATAGCCCGAAGCATCGTCGCCGGCGCTGTTGATCTTCATGCCCGAGGAGACCTTCTGAAGGCTCTTCGCAAGTGCCGACTGGTTCTTGTTCAGGATGTTGAGCGTGTTGACCGCCGACATGTTGTTCTTAACTACCATTGCCATGTGTAAATTCCTCCCTGGTGTGGTTCCGGACTTGCCGGAAATTAAATGTATGTGCGGACATCCGTGCCCGCTGTATAATAGGCAAGTGACGCGTCTATCCTGATTGGCTGCTAGCTAGCCATCCATGGCAGCCGCCCCGCTTGCTTATTATCGCCTTACTATAGAGTATATCGTCACGATGAGGACATACTTAAGTATTTGACTAGAAATATTTTACTTTTTTTATCCGCGTTTGTCAAGCGCGGAGACGATTCCACAAAGATTCGTCCTCAGTAGTGGCGGTTCAGATGACTGCCGAGGGGGTTCGCGCCCGTGAGGTCGTAGCTGTGGACGGCGGCATTCTGACGGCGTGAGCGGTTCAGCCAGGCCCGCGCCTTGTACTGGAGCTGCATCTCGAGCGGAGTCAGTTCCGTCTCCAATGCCGCCCACTCTGCGCCGCCCCGATAGGGATCGGTGGGAAGTGCCCTGAGCAGCTCCACTACCTGTTCGCGCTGATCGACGAGGTCGATGAACATATCGATCTCGTCCGCATCGACGAATTTGAGCAGCTCATGCGTGAGGACGCGGTACTTCTCCCAGAGCATGCGCGCCTCCTCGTATGCATCATCCGGCATAGACGCCGCTCCCTTCCATGCCCTGCGAACCCTTCTCCTCACGCGCCTTCTTCATCGCCTGCGCCCATGCGTCGCGCAGCTCCGTCATGATCTCGGTCGCCTCTTGGATCATCGCCGTATCGCTCTTCATATTGCCCTCGACCAGGCGATCGTACGCATAGTTGTAGAGCGGCAGCAGCTGATGAGAAATCTCGTAGTCCATATTGAGCGTAATGCGGAACTCGGAGATGATGTTCTGTGCCTTTTGAAACGAGGTGTTTGCCGCCTCGAAGTTCTTCTCCGCCAGTGCCTCTGCGCCCTCCTTGATGAACTTGAGACAGCCGTTGTAGAGCATAAGGGTCAGTGCCTCGGGCGTCGCCGTCATCACCTGCTGCTTCTTGTATGCCTCTGCAGCACTGTTTACCATATGGGAATCCCCCCTGCATCATTGTCCGTGGAAGAAATTGAACTGTGTCGAGAGACGCGAGATTGCAACCTCCATCGCGTTGTACTTCTTGTAGAGTTTGCTCTCGAAGGACGACATGAGTTTCTTGAAGTCACTCATCTGTTTCTCGTAGTTCTGGATCAGCTTGCCCAGCTCGCTCATGTCCGACTTGTTCGCCGACACGCCGGAGTATGCCTCCATGCGCTTGAGACGACCGGTGAGCTTGTTGTAGAGACGCGTCGCGACACCGCTGTTGCCGTAGTCGTTGTTCTCATCATTGAAGGAGATGAGGCGGTTCACCGCATCCGGCTCCGCCGAGATGGCGTTCTTCAACTTCGTCTCGTCGAGCTGCAGGTGTCCGGTCTGATTTTTCGCCGTAATGCCGATGGAGGACATCGTGCTGTAGCGTCCGGGCGCAGACTGGACACGATTGATCACAGCATCGCGGAGATCACTGATGAGGGAACGAAGCTGGTCGTCACGGAAGAGCAGGCCTTCCTTCGCCTTTGCGTTCCACTTCTCAATCTGCTCCTTCGTCATGCCCTCTTCCTGCGACTTGGTAAGCACGCCGTAGTCTCTGTTGGTTTTCTGTCCGTACTGTTTGACAAGATCATCGAGCAGCGTGTTGTACTCCTCGACAAATTTCTTGACGTTCTCTACGAGTTTATCCTGATCCTGCGCAACATTCACCGTTGCAGGCGTCCCCACAGGAGTCGCTTTCTTAAACGTGTAGGTAACACCGTTCACTTCGAGCTTGTTGTCCTGCAGGTTGTTGTAGGTACGCCCGTCGATCTTGACCGTCGCATTCGTCCCCTGCGCCTCAAGCACAGAGGTCGTTCCGCTCGTCGTGAACGCCACAGGCGAACTAATCGTACCGTTCGCGACCGTGCCGAGTTTCAGATTGTTCAGCAGGTTCGTCGTATGTGTCGCAGGCGAGGATGTCGTGTCCACAGAGAGACTGATCTTATTCGAGTCGCCCGTCTTGTTGTGGAACAGGGAGAACCCGTCCGACACGGAGTCATAGCCCGCACGGATGTCAAGTGCAGTCTTTTTGCCATCCGAGCCGATATAGCGTGCGTTGTTGATGCGTGTCGCGAGGTCGTTCAGCGTGAGGTTCTTCGTAAAGACTTCCTCCGCTGTGAACGTCACCTCTGCCGATCCCGCACCGTTGGAGATCTTAAAACGAAGTGCCGTATCCCCTGCCGCCATGCCCGCAGGCATCGTGCCCCCGAACGCTACGTCTTTCAGCATCGTGCTGGTCGGAGCAGCGGTATTCGTGCGCTCGATCTTCTGGCCCGCAGCTGTCATAAAATAGGCGTTTGTCGCCGTTTGCGCGACCTCAACGGAGTGCGCCATGACGCCCGCATTTGCGTTCGCCGTCGCCGTGACGGCATCGGCGTGCGAGCTCGTCGTCGTCATGGGCTTGGTCTGGGTGCTCAAGCGGTAGTCCGACATACGGCTTTTGAACGTGTTGACCTTGTCGTAGACGTTCGCATAGGCTTCCTTACGCCATTCCGTTTCAACTTCTTTTTTATAAATGCGATCGTATTTTTTCTGTTCGGAGATCATTCCGACCTTGACCAGAGACTCAACATCGAGCCCCGAGCCGGAGAGTCCGTAGATGCCCTTTGCTCCTGCCATATATACTCCTCCTTCGCGCTCCTACGCCGTCTTGTCCAAGAACGCACCGATCCAGTCATGTACCTTGATCATGTGCTCCACCATCGCCTCCGGCGGCACCTCGCGGAGCACTTCGCCGGTCTTCTTGTCGAGCATGCGCACGGACATGAAGTTGACCTCCTTGTGGTACTGGAACTGCAGATCGACGTTGATGTTCCGCATGATCTCGTTGAGCTGCTCCGTGATAAACGCGGTCTGCTCCTCGTTGAGCGGCTCGTGATGCGGCTGCTCCTCGTGGAGGTCTTTCTCCTCGTTATTGTCCTGCAGCCTTGCGGAGGACGCGGCAGCATTCTGCTGTACGGGATCTGCCTCCTGTGCAGAGAACGCCCCCGTATTCACATCCGCCGGCGCATTCGTCCCCTTCATTCCACTGACAGCAACCGCCGCCAGCATGACATCCTGAACACTTCTTACGGTCATAAGCTACCCCTCCATGTGTCGCGGGGAGTGCATCCGCCACTCCCGCTGCGTTCTTCCTTGATGATTCGTTGTCAGCTCTTTGGCAAGCTGCTGAGATCAAGCACTGCGGGTGCTGCCGCACGCTTGTTCTCCTCCTGAATCGCCCGATAGATCTCGCCGCGGTAGATCTTGACGCTGCGCGGCGCATCGATGGCGATGCGCACGTTGTCGCCCTGAACCTCCACGATGTTGACGACGACATTGTTGCCGATCATGATCTGCTGTCTTGGCTTGCGTGTGAGTACGAGCATTACCTGCCCTCCTTCTCTGCAGAGAACAGGCGGTGTTTCGTCGTATAGGGACTGCGGTCGAGAACAATCTGTTTCCCGCGCCGTGTCTTTGCGTTGATGACAATCGGTGCCATGAGGTTTGCGGTCAGATCACGGATCTCGCTGCCCGCAAGGGTGAGGATCGCGTAGATCAGCACCTCCTCGGGGGAGGTCAGACCGAGCGCCGTTTCGACATCATCGTCGATGGTAAACTCATAGTCCGGAAAGAACGTGAGCGGCATTGTCATGAGGAAAGCAAGCTCCGGTGTCCGAACCGACTGCAAAAAGACGTACGGGCTCTCCTCCTCATAAGGGATGATGATGAACTCCCGCTCCTCCTCGAAGGCGGGAATCCCCGCTGCAAATTGGATGATGGATTCCTCTGCCGCCTCGATCTCGCCAAAGCGGCTCGTCATAATCTTCTTCATCAAGAACTCCTGTTATGCGCGTATATCGTATTTTCCTTCGCTGACCCAGCGGTGGATCTCGCCCTTCTGCTGCAGATAGGTTTCGATGCTGCCGCGGTTGTAGCGGATGCGTGCCTGTCCCTCCGTATTCCAACGGGGTGACGTGTGTCCGATCGTCGGCTCACCGACTGCGCGACCCACGTCAAAGTGGATCTCCGGGTCGGGAATCGCTGCTGCGACAAGCGTTCGCTGCTTCTTTGCAATGCTCTCCATGTCGCGCTTGGCGAATTCGATGCCGACCTGCCGCCCCTGCTTTGGTCCGTCCTCGGCAAGCGCCCACGCCATCTGCGTATGCTTCGAGGTTCCCTTCTGCACATCCGCAAAGCCCTGCTGTCCGTGCTCGCGGGCAAAGTCCGTGTGGTTTGTATAGCCGTAGCTGTGCCGGCTCGGGTAGCTGTCGATCGTGAGTTTCGGCTGTGTCACGCCGCGATTCGAGCGTGCCTGCTGCGTTTCCTGCTCGTAGCGCGGCTGGTTGATACTGCTGTCCAGCGTATTCCGCTGCACGCGCATCCCGATCATGGGAAGCGTATGCCGCGTATTCAGATAGAGCATGGGCATAAAGGGCATCCTTTCCCGTTATGAAATGCGACGAAAAGCTCTTACCTCAGATACTCCACAAGCGAGAGCGGCAGGATGCGCGCTCCCATCGCAAGCGACATGCTCATAATCGTCTGCTGCTGCATCATCTTCGTCGCGAGTTCCGCAACATCCGTGCCGGAGACGTTCGTGATGTCGCGTGTGATATTTTCCTTATGATTCGTAAGAATATCGGTCATGTCATTGTAGAGACCGCTGCGCGAACCTGTCTCCGTATGCGCCTGCAGCGTTACCTGATTCGCCACATCCGCGAGCGTCACGCCGTCCGAGCTGAGCCAATGCGCATCACACGACTTCGTCTTGGCATAGACGGTCAGCATATTGTTGACCATCGCCGTCCCCGAAGCTTCGTTGCCCGAGTTCTTGTCGTCGAAGAGGTCGCGCCCGAAGATGTCCCGACCGGTCTTGTTCACCGTATCTGCCGACGGCTCGGTCGAGCCGTTCTGCTTCACCATCGAGATGTAGCGCATATCGCCATTGTAGGTGACGATCTGCTGGCGCACGGTGGCAAACTTGAGCCTTGCCGCACCGACCGCCGTCGTCCATGCGCTGCCCGCAGGGGTGAGTTCTCCCGTGTTCTTAAAATGATCCTTAATAAAGGTCTTCGGCACAACGCCCGGTGCTGTCCCGACCGAGGTTCTCTCACCGGCAGCCGCAGCCTCCGCTTCGGTCTTATACCCTTTGGCGATCATGTCCTTGTAGCCTTCCTGCACGAATTCCTTCGTGTAGATCTTGCCGTTCAAGGTGTTCATATAGTAGGTATTTCCGTCATCGCCCTCAAGTGTGAGCATCTGATGCAGGAAATCTGCGCTGTCGTTGTCGCTGGCATCCGTAAAGAATGCCGACTGACGGTCGTCGAGCGTCTTGGACACGCCGCGCAGCTTGAGATCCGCCTCGCTCGACATGGCAAAAGGCTGCCGAAGATCTGCCTGTCCCGAGAAGATGTAACGGTCGCCGAGCTGTGTATTCCCGAGGGAGACAATCTGCTCGATGCCCGCCTTCATCTCGCGGGCAATCGCCGGCCAGTCGCCGCCCTTCTCATCCTTGTCGTCGTTCGCACCCTGGATCGTCTTCGCCTTGAACGTCTTCTGGATGTCCTCCATGCCCGTGAGCGCGGTCTGCGTCGAGTTCATCCATGAGATGCCCGCCTTGACGCTGCTCTGATAGCGGTCGTTCTCGCCCTCACTGATGTCGTAGCGCAGATAGCGCGAATAGTCCACGGAGTTGTCGGAGGGACGGTGGAGCTTGCTGCCGTCGCCCTGCTCCATGAGCTTCGTCTTCGTGTTGTCGAGCGCGTTCAGGTCTTTCTGATAGCGCTGCACCATATAGTTACTGCTGATGCGTACCATGTGTCACCTCTTACCTTCCGACGACGCCCGTGCTGTTGATCAGGCGATCCAGCATCTCATCCATCGACGTGAGCACGCGCGAGCACGCGCCGTAGCCCGTCTGGAACTTGAGCATATTCGTCAGTTCCTCATTCCAGTCGACCCCCGACGTGGACTGGCGCCACTGCTCGATCTGGGTCATGAGATCGTCCTGCTGCTTGAGTGTCTTGTCCACATTCTCTGCATCCGCACCGAGCCTGCTCATCATGCCGTTGTAGTACTGGTTGATCGAGACATCCGTGATGGCACGGGTCGTGCCGCGGGGGTTCATCGTGCCCGCCTGATCGATGTTAAAGAGTTTGCTAAGTTCAACCGCCATCGTGCCATCGCCCGTGCCGTTGACCCATTCGTCATTATACGTATAGGATGATCCCCCTGGCCCCAGTGTCGGTACGAGTTTCTTGCCAGTTGCCGGATCAATGATTTGGCGTGCGGCAACGAGGTTCTGCCCCCCCTGTGCCATCAGCTCATCACTCACCTTAAGTGCGTTGATGATCTGCATGGACTTCAGTCGATCCTCTGGAGTCGCCGCGGTCGCCGCCGTTGTCACCGTTGTCTGTGCGGGCGGACCGGCCACCTTTGTGCGATTCACGGTCGCACCGACCGCTTCCATCCAGCGCTCTCCCGTCGCAGGATCCACATGCCAGGTATACTGCATCTGATTGTAAGTCGTGCCTGACGGCGCAGTATATTTGTTGTTTCCGAAGAAATTCAACCACGAGGTCTCCTCTTTGTCGATACCGACACCGAGCTTATGCACGTCGTTGAAGGTCGTGAGGAGCGTCGCGGAGATGTCCGCAAGCTTGTCGATATACCCCTTGTCCTGCACGATCGTATCCTGCAGAGCCTTGAGAATACCGCTCATAGGAACATAACCGATGCCGCCCGCCTCTTTGATGCGCAGGGTATAGTCCGAGATCCCATACTGCTTGTTGTTGATCGGCGGGCTCATCTCGACCGTCAGAGAGTTCTCGCGCTGCACGAGCGACATGCCGTTCGAGACAACCGTATACTGACCGTTTGCTTCCTCATAGACGTTGACATTCGTGATCTCCGAGATTTTGTCCACGAGGAGGTCGCGCTGGTCGCGCAAGTCGTTCGCCTTGCCGCCGTTCGTCTCGGCGAACATGATGTTCTTATTGAGGCGGGCGATCTCTTTCGTGAGACCGTTGAGCTTCTCCACCTGTATGCGCATCTCATCGTACTGTGCCGTGATCTGAGCCTGCAGCTGTGTCGCACTGGTCTTGATGCGGTCGACGAGGTTGTTTCCCTTTGTCAGCACTGCCGTACGAGAAGCGGCATCGCTCGCGTAGTTGGACAGGTTGACCCACGCGGAGTAGAACTGCTGCATGGCATTCAGGATGCCGGTTTTCTTCGAGTCGTTGAAGACCGTCTCAACCTTGTCGTAATTCGTCTTGTACGTCTGGTAGAGATTCCTCGCCGAGTTCTCCGACCAGTACTGCTTGTCCGCGTAAATGTTGCGCGCACGGTTGAGCGCGACGACATCCACGCCGCCGCCGACGTAAACGCCCCCGTAGAGTGCGGCGCGTTCCTGGTAGTTCGTCGCCGCCGAGTCGACGCGCTGGCGCGAATACCCCTCCGTCGAGGCATTCGTGATATTGTGTCCCGTGGTGTCGAGCGAGAGTTGATTGTTCTGGATGCCCCGCACCATCGTATTGAGTCCCGCAAAAGTTGACCGCATAGATCCCTCACTCTTTCCCTGTTCGTTTCACTTCTTTATCGACAGCTCATACGTCTGCGTCAAACATGGCAACCGCACGCCGCACCCCCGGCGCAGGCCCCGCGACGGGCTGCGATCTGCCGTAGGTGTCGTCGGCGACGGTGCCGGAGATGACGTTGAGCTGATAGCTCACAAACTCCGCGCTCGCCTTCAGGAGTTCCCCGCAGCTTTGAACCAGTGTGCGCAGCTCCTCCTGTCGCAGGACAACAGCACGCAGCACGCGCTCCACGGCAAGTCGCTCGCGCAGATCCGGCTCGCGCACAATCACATCGGCGAGACGCGAACTCTGTGTCCGTGCCAGGAACTCCTCCTGTGCCCGCATGAGCGTGCGCACGGAGGCAAGACTGCGCTCCGCCTCCGTGGTCGGCGCGGCGATCCCGCCGCCCGAAGAACTTTGCGTGAGTGCGTCCCGCAGTACGCCAAAACGAAGCACCGCCTCCTCCGAGGCATTGAGCTGTGCCTTCAGGAGGACAAGTGCCTCACGTGTCTCATTCGTCATCGCCGCTCACGCCTTATAATCCAGATTTTTCTTCAGATGCCGCACCTGCTCGCCGCCCGTATTCCCATAGACGGGGTCAACGACGGCACCGCCGATCCTGCCGAGCTGTCGGTTCACAGCGATGAGCAGCCCTTCCATGAGGAGAGCGTTCGCCTCGCTGCGTTCCTGCACCGCCTTGACAAGGAGACTGAGCTTTCGGCTCGCTCCAAGGACAGCGCGATGAATCTCGTCGGTCGGTGCGAGCAGTGCCAGCTCCTCCATCGTCGTCTCAGGCGTTACGCCCGGTGTCTCCTGCGCGATCTGTGCGAGCTGCGTGAGACGCTGTTTCTCGAGTGTCTGCACCGCTGTTGCGAGAAAAGACTCCTCAGCGGTCAGTTTCTCAAGAGCCTCCATATCGAGCGCAACAAGTACACCCCGCTTTTTTTCCTGAAGCGCGTGAATCTTTTCGTACTGCTGATGGAGCTGCCCCAGTGTCGCTGTGAACGTATCCCACATGAGTCCGCACCTATATCAATAGCGCATCGCAAGCATCTTCGCCGCGATGTCCGAGGAGGTCGGCGCATAGCTGCCGTCCGCCGCATTCGCCCGAAGCGCATCCACGCGCTCAGAGCGAACATCATCCATGCCGCGCAGCTTTTGCAGAATATCACCAAAGCTCTGCGCCTCTCCGGAGAGCTCGAGCGCATCCGGACGCTGCACGCTCCCCGCCGCATCGACGCGGCGTGTTCCTGCGGGCTGGCTCGCCGCATAGAGACGGCTCACAGCCGCAACTGCATGATTGCTGATCAACATATTTTTCACCACCTATTTATTGCCCCCGAAAATGGTTGGAGTGCTTTCACATTCTTTATCGGAAAAAAAGACGCGTACTTAAGAGTATTTTCTTAAAGTACGCATCTCTTGATGATTACTTGTTGCCGAGCGTCACATATCCGCGCCGACCGCTCCCGCCGTCGCCCGTCGTGCGCATCCCCGAAGCGGACTGCTTGGCGACCACCGCCGTCAACTCGTCGCGCATCTCCTTCTGGCATTTGTCGCAGTACTGTCCCTTCTGAATCGGAGAAGCACATTTCTCGCATGGGTAGAAGAGATCGACACCCGATGAGAGGAAGCGACCCTCGCGGATCATGCGGCGAATCACAGGCTCCTGCACTCCCGTCGCCTCGACGATCTCAGTGATCTGACACTTCGGATGATCGCGCACATACTCGACGATCACCTTCTCCCACTGCTCTTCCTTCTCGCGGCAATCCACACAGATACGGGAATTGTTGATGGAAATGAACACCTTCCCGCAGCTCGAGCAGTTCTTCATCTTTCCTGCCATGGGCAAAACTCTCCTCTCGAATAGCGGATCGGTATAAGAATGATCCGAGACTATCTATGTATTCTCTCGTATTCTACAACAGGTTGCTGGAAAAATCAATACTTCGACATCGAAGCACACTTCATCCCGTCAGTGCACGCTGCGCCGCGCGAAGATCCCGCCCTCCGGCGTCAGGATACGGCAGCTGTTCAGCACCACCGCGAGCGTCGCCGTGTTGTGGATCGCCGCCGCCGCGAGCGGGCTGATCGCGCCGAGTGCACCGAGCAGCATCGCCGACGAGTTGACGAGCAGTGTCGCCTTGAAATTCTGGTGGACGAGGTGCATCGTCCGCTGTCCGAGACGCAGAGCCTCCACGAGGCGCGTTGGATCCTCCGAGTGAATCGTCACCGCCGAGGACTCCGCCGCAATGTCCGTCTGCCGCCCGCCGAGCGAAACGCCCACGTCCGCAAACGCGAGTGCGGGCGCATCGTTGATGCCGTCGCCGACCATCATGACCGTGCCGCGCTGACGCAGCTGGTTGACGTAGTATGACTTGTCCTCGGGCAGGATCTCCGCATGATAGGAGTCCACATCCATCTCGCGCGCCACATCCGCAGCAACCGCCTTTGCATCGCCCGTCAGCATGACAATCTCATCCACGCCGCAGCGGCGCAGCTGATTCAGCGTCTTTTTCATCTTCGGTCGGATCGGATCCTCGATGCCGATAACGCCGATCAGCTTCGTATCACGCGCCACATAGAGGAGGTTCTTGCCCTTCACCGACGTGATGAGATCCTCCGCGTCCACAATGCCGTTTTCCTGCAAAAAGCGGCGGCTGCCGACGCGCACAACACCGCCTGCAAAGCCCTCGAAATCCGGCACCTCGGCGAGCATGCCGCGCGCGACAATCGTCTTGGAGGAGCGATGCTGCGGGGTCTTCCACGCCTGCTCCTCCACATATTTCTGAATCGCCACCGCGAGCGGGTGAACAGAGTGCTCCTCCGCCGACGCCGCAAGCAGGATGACCTCTTTTTCCTCCACGCCCGCTGCCGTGCGGATGAACGTGATCTCCGGCACGCCGACGGTCAGCGTCCCCGTCTTATCGAGCACAACCGTATCCGTGCGCGCGAGCGCCTCCACATAGTTGCCGCCCTTGACGAGAATGCCGCGCTTTGCCGCAGCGGCAATGGATGCCGACATCGCCGTCGCCGTAGAAAGCTTGAGCCCGCAGGAGAAGTCGATAAAGAGCAGGTTCAGTACCCGCCCCCAGTCGCGCGTCGCCCCGTAGACAATCGCCGCCCCGAGGAAGGACACGGGCACGAGATAGTTCGCCATCTGATCGGCGAAATTCTGCACGGGCGCACGGCGTGTCTGCGCCTCCTCGACGAGGTGGACAATGTGCGCAAGCGACGTATCTCCGCCCACCTTCTCCACCGCAATGACGAGCTCACCCGCCTCGACCACGCTGCCGGCGTAGACCGGCGCACCCTCGTTCTTCATCGCGGGTGCGGATTCGCCCGTAATAGATGCCTGCGTCACTGCCGCATCACCGCGCAGGACGCGCCCATCGATCACAATCTTCTCGCCCGCATGCACGGCAATCGTATCGCCCGGACGCACCTCCTCGACAGGCACCTTGCGCTCGACCTCGCCCTCCGGCGTCATCTCGACGAGCCAGACATCGCGCTGCCCGAGTGAGAGCAGTCCCGAGATGTGTGTGCGTGCCTTCTCCGCCGCATAGCTCGTCAGCATCTCCGCGCCATTGCTCAGTGCGAGGAGCATGAGGCTCGACTCGGGCTTGCCCGCGAGCACCGAGGCAATGACCGCCGTCGTCGTCAGCGTGTCCGCGTTCGGCTGGCGATCCTTGATCAGCCCGCCCAGTCCGGACTTGATGAAATTGCGCGAAATCCCAAGGACGAGCAGAGAGCGCAGCACCTTCACCGAGGCAAAGAGCGCAGGAGCCCCGCGCCTGAGGAGTTCCATCGCCGCAAAACTCGCCAGAGAGATCACGGCATCGCGTCGGAACTCCGCAAGCTGCTCCGTCGGCGTCACCGTCTTCTCTGCCGCATCACGCACGGCACGCTCTGCAGCGGCAAGGATGCGCACCGCCGGAATCGCCCCCTCATGCCAGAGATCGACACAGCCGTCGCGCACGGATGCCGCCGTCACTGCGGGGAAACGGCGTATGCGCGCCGCAAGGCGCAGCGCATCTTCACGCGGCAGCGTGCCGTTCAGACGAATGCGCGTATGTACGAGCTTCATACCTTCCAACCTCTCATCAGCGTCAGAGCCCACCAGAGCATCTGCGATCCCGACGGCGTGTTATTCGTGAGCACCAGCTGGCGAATGCCGCGCAGGACGAATACGCCCGCGACCACCGAGCTCAGATCGAGCGCCCCACCCGTGTTCCGCTGAATCCATCCGCTGAAATCATGCACCGAACGGCGTACGCTCTGTGCGAGCGTCGCGGGAGGCTGTGCGGTGCGCCCCTCCGCAAAAATCGCCAAAAGCTCTTCTGCGAGCACGTGGATATGTGCCTCGTCCTCCGGCGGATAGACAAACAGGATACTGCCGGCAACCGCGTTTGCACGCACCTCTGTCACAAACGGCAGACGTGGGAGAAGCTCCTCGAGCACCTTCCCGAACTCCGGCGTCAGATACGGCGTCCGATAGCGACGCCGTCCCGCCGAGGCGTGCACGCAGACAAAGGGCGGCTCCGCCGATGCCTTCCTCTGCGCCATCCCCGCAGAGGAGACTCCCCCCTTGCGTCCGCCGCCAAGCAGACCCGTGAGTGCTGCCCCCCCGAGGGCAAGCCCGCCGGCGGCAGAGGAAAATCCGGATGCTCCGCCGCCCTGTGCACGACCGCGTCCGCCCCCCATTCCGTTGGCGGGGTGGGACGTCTCCCCCGTCCCGCCCATCGACTGCCGCAGCATATTCACCAGTGACGCGCCAAGCATCAGTCCAGAGACATAGTTCATGATGCCCTCCTCCTCGCATGCGTGCGCATATAGTCCTCCACGCGGCGCAGCTCTGCATTCGCACGCAGACGCTCCGGCTCATAGGTGATAAGGATCGAGCCCGTCTCGATACTCGTCTCCACGCGCTCAATCTCCACGAGTGTTCCAAGATGCGCCTGTACCTGCGCTTCAAGTGCAGCGTTGTTCACAAGCTGCTTGCTGTAGAGACGCACACGCCCCGGCATATAGGATGCGATATCCGTCGTGCGGACGAATACATCCACCGCCGACTGCGGTATCGCATTCTTGATCGTATCGAAAATATTCATGGGGAAATCGTTTCCTCCCTTTCTTTTTATGACTATTTTTACATCTATAATATTCTGCAGCACCTGTACCGCAGGGTCTTTTTGAAAAAGGGGCTGTGCGCGATGCCGCGCAACAGCCCTGAGCCCAGTGGAACGCTTGTTTACTTCTCCGATGCAGACTGCGCCGCAATCAGATCCTCAAGCTCCTCCTTCTGACGCTGGAGCTCCGCCAGCGAAAGATCCGCCTGACCTGCCTCAAGAGCCGCAAGCTGCTGCGTGCGCTCCTGCATGAAGCGGTAGCCAAAAATACCTGCCACCGCACCGACCGCAAGGCCAATCCAGAAATCTGTCTTCGAGAACATGATAATTCCTCCTCTTTACATATCGCCCGAATGGGTAGTTTGCATTGCGGCGCCTTGCCTCAGAACTGAGTGATCGCAAAACGAATCCGACGTTTGGAAAAGAAAAGCCGCCACGTGGCAGCTTTGAAGGATCCCCCCGCGATGACAATTCCTGCGCCATGAGAACGAAGGCTGCCGCCGCCATCCTCTCCGGAATCATCTCGTTGTTCTCAGTATATGTGAGAACACCACCAAAGTCAATAGTTTCGTTGTAATCAGGAATAACTATTGACATCATAGATAAAGATTAGCAGCATCCCTTTGCGGGCTTCTCGAAATACTGTCCGAGCAGCTTCACCGAGCAGTAGTTCCCGCACATCGAGCACGCCTCCTCACCCTCGACGTTGCGTGCGCCGCGCTTTTGCCGTGCGAGATCCGGATCGATTGCAAGCTGCATCTGTGCCTCCCAGTCGAGATCCTTGCGTGCCTTCGCCATCGCAAGATCCCACTCCCGCGCCCCCGGCACCCCGCGCACGAGATCGGCGGCGTGTGCTGCGATCCGTGCCGTGACGACGCCCGCGTGCACATCCTCGATTGTCGGCAGCCCCAGATGCTCCGCCGGCGTCACATAGCAGAGGAAGTCCGCACCGCTCACAGCGGCAAGCGTCCCGCCAATCGCCGAGGTGATGTGATCGTAGCCCGGCGCGATATCCGTCACGAGAGGACCGAGCACATAGAACGGGGCGTTTCGGCAGAGCCGCTTTTGGATCTGCATATTGGCGGCGATCTGGTCGAAGGGAACATGACCGGGTCCCTCCACCATCACCTGAACCCCGCGAGCCCATGCACGATCCACAAGCTCGCCAAGCGTGATGAGCTCCGTAATCTGGCAGCGATCCGTCGCGTCCGCGATGCAGCCGGGGCGCATACCGTCGCCGAGGCTGATCGTCACATCATATTTCTCACAGATGTCGAGGATATCGTCATACCGCTCGTACAGCGGATTCTCCTTCCCGTGATGCAGCATCCAGCCCGCGATGAACGACCCGCCGCGGCTCACAATGTCCATCACGCGCCCTTCGTGCTTCATCCGCTCAATGGCAGCGCGTGTCACACCGCAGTGCAGCGTCAGGAAGTCCGCGCCGTCCTTCGCCTGCTGCTCGATGACGTGAAAGAGATCCTCATCCGTCATCTCAATCACCGCTCCGTGCTTTTGGATCGCCACCACCGTCGCCTCGTAGAGCGGCACCGTTCCGACCATGATCGGGGAATGTGCGATGATCTTTTGGCGCGACACATCTATGTTGTCGCCCGTCGATAGATCCATCACCGCATCCGCATCGCAGCGCACCGCCTCGTCGAGCTTTTCCAACTCCGGTGCGATATCAGGGAACACATTCGACGTGCCAATGTTCGCGTTCACCTTCACCCGCAGCCCCGCGCCGACACCACGCGGACGCAGATTTTTATGTCCCATATTCGCAGGGATTGCAATTCGCCCCGCCGCCACGCCTTCGCGCACGAACTCCTCTGTGACATGCTCCTCCGCCGCCACAATCCGCATTTCCTCCGTCGTCTCTCCAGCACGCGCACGCTGCATCTGTGTTGCCATGATGATCGCCTCCAAAAATAAATCAGCCGTCCGGCATAGACCGAACGGCAAACAAACAAATCAAGCCACTTTCCTACGCAGGCATTACCCAACAGGTTCCAAGGGTCGACCCGAAGATCTCTCAGCAAACGCTCCCCCAGTGGAAATATTCAGTTTTCCCATTCATTATAGCATTGGCGCACACGAAAGACAATAGCGTGCGTGTCTTTCCGCCTCCGCTCTTCATCAAAATATCATCATTCCTCTGTATGATGATTGCGATCATTCTTGAGAATCACCGATAAAACAGCTATCAGATTGGCGCAGATTTTCCGCCGGAGTGCTGGCAAAAAGATACGTCAAGATGGTCTTGCTGAATTTATCCGTGCTTCCCTTGTCTTTACGAAAGGCTGACCTCCATGAAAATCCATCCGCAGCGGCTCACGCGCTTTCTCGGCATCTGCCTCGCCCTTGCCGTCCTCCTCTATGCACTCGCACACCTGCCTGGCGGTGAGGACGGCGATCCGCCGACCTACAAGGCGGAGGTGCTCAGCGTCACGGAGGTGGAAAACGAAATCACGGCATTCGCCCCGGGCAGCAAACAGTACGAAGTGCAAATCCGCTTAGACTCAGGGGCGGCAGAAGGTACAGAAACGACGATCACACATCGAACCCTGAACAATCCCGCCTTTGACATCCACCCGCAGGAGGGTGACAACCTCATCGTGCGCGATGAAAACGACAGCTACGCCATCGTCGACTACGACCGCCTGCCCGCGATGCTTGCACTATTCCTCGGCTTTGCCGTCCTCCTCATCCTCTTCGGCGGCATGACGGGTGCAAAGGCACTCCTCGTTCTCCTCTTCGCCGTCCTCCTCATTGCAAAGGGACTCATCGCATTCATCCTCTTTGCGCCTTCGCACATTCTCCTCTGGACCATTCTCATTGGCACCATCATCACACTCGCGACCCAGCTCATCGTCAACGGGTGCAACGTCAAATCAGCGGGAGCCATCATCGGTACGATCGGCGGCATCCTCGTCGCGGGACTGCTTGCCATCCTTGCGATCCACTTTACCTATCTCACGGGCATCGACGAGGAGCAGGCAGGGATGCTCAAGGTACTCTACCTGCAGGACGTGGACTTTCGCGAACTGCTCTTTGCGGGCATCGTCCTCGGCGCGCTTGGCGCAGTTATGGACGTAGCCGTCTCCATCGCCTCCGCCCAGTACGAAATGAAGCTGCTCGCACCGAAAACAAAGTTTCAAACGCTCGTCACCTCAGGGCTGAACGTCGGACGCGATGTCATGGGCACGATGGCGAACACCCTCGTCCTCGCGTACATCGGCGGCGCACTCCCCCTCATCCTCCTCATCTCCGCACAGCCTGACCTCCCCCTGCTGCACGTCATGAACCTCAACATGATCGCAACCGAGGTCGTCCGCTCCCTCATCGGCAGCATCGGACTCCTCTGTGCAATCCCCATCACCGCCTACGCCACCGCCTTTCTCATCACCGTCCGCCCGCAGCGCAAACAAAAAACGGAGGTCTAACCTCCGTTTTTTGTTTGCGCTGTTCAATCAATCCAACGGACTTCATTTCCAAACGACTCCTATCATTTGGAAATGCCAAGGAAGAACATCCGAACCGAGAGACTCATCTCCAAATCCGACGGAGCATCCTCATCATGGCGAAGCAGCGGCTTCATCCGTCGTACGATTTCGTCATCCATTGCCATCGAAATGGAGTGAACCCGATATTGGTGCAGAAAGGAGTGTGCATGAAGCCTTTCCAAGATCCGGCGATAGGGAATCACCGCATAGCGCAGTGCCTTCGGCTCATACACATCCCGCATCCCCGCGTGCATCATGCAGTCCAGCTCGTACGCGCTGCCCGGATTCCGCACGGGCAGAATAATGATGCCGCCCGGTGCAAGGAGCGCATAGAGCCGCTCCAGATCTGCAACCACATCCGTTGTCGGCAGTTCGTCCAGATAACAGCCTGCCGTGATCACATCGTACCGCTGCCCTGCGCACTGCGCCGCAATATCCGCAATACTCGCAGTCATCATCGTCTCATCAAAGAGGTAGTCCGTATCCGGCAGATAGCGTTCATCAAAAACAGCAGCCGTCATGTGGGGTACAAATCCGCTGCGTCGATAGGCATTGACCAGATCACAAGCAAGGTCACCGAAGCGAGGCTCCATGACAAGCACTCGTTCCCCTGCATGAAATGTATGCCAAGCCCAGGCATTCTCGCTGTCGATAAAGCCCCCCCGTGAATCCCACGCATCCACGCCCCATTTCTCATAATAGACACGTCGCATCTCGTCGAGTGCATTTCCCACCGCCTTGCGGCGTCCCTCGCCGAGTGTTACGCCGCCGAAGTGGTGCAGGAAGGTATCTTTTAGAAGAACCTGCCGCCACCCTGTGCGCCGCAGGAGTGTCGATAAGTCATCGTCCACGAACTCCCCCCGCGTATAGATCGGATCGATCAGCCCCAACTTGTAAATATCCGAGCGGGTAATGGCAAGAAAGGGCATCAATACGCTCCGCTCTTCCCAAAGGGCGGGATCGAGATGATTGTGCGCTGCCGCAAATTCCTGCATTGCTCGCATCCCCTCAAACGTATTGGCATAGGGAACAGGGACACCTTGGTCATTCGTTATGCTCTCCTCGTTGCAAGTGGGAACAACCATCGCAATACGTTCATCTGACTCCATCGCCGTGCGCATATGCTCCAACCAATGCGGTGTGGCAACGACATCGTTGGAAAATCCGACGATGTATTTTCCTTCCACGATATGCTGCCAGGAATTGATGCCAAGAATATTGTGTTTGAGATTGAGTTTCTTCCTATGCGGCAGTGTCTCGAAATATTCCCGTGTGCCATCATCCGAACCGTTGTTGATCGTAATGAGCTCAATCCTGTCGCTTGAAAAATCCGTATGGGCAAAAATGCTTTCAACGGCTTTTTTCGTATACTCCAATTTATTGTAGGCACAAAGGACAATCGACACATCATACGGATAATGCGTGCGGGGCTCACCGTGTACGTCCTTCATCGCCTGCATCAGCCGCTCCTGATGCCCTGCCCGCGCTGACGCATCCGAAAGCACCTCCGTCGCAAGATGCCAAAGCCGCTGCATTTCGAGGACAAACGGGCGAATCTCACAGGAGAACACGCGTGTAAATAGGGACGGATCACGCTGCAGTTCTTCCATCGATGCTTGAATATTACGTGCATACAGATAGACCTTTTGCAGGAGGCCATCCGCCCCCTGTAGCTCTGCTTCGACCGCCGCAGCGATCCTGCACAGATTGTCCACGAGTTCCCCAACGGCAGAATCTTCCCCACCACGCCCGAGTGCCGCCTGTATATAGTCCGCTGCTTCCACAGAAACATCCAGCAGCGACCGCATCTTTTCCTGTTCCATGGATTCCCCTCTCAAACGCCGATATACATTTCGCTCCTTGTCCGCTCAGAGATTCAAAATGCGTGCCGTGAGCGCAACGGCATCGGCGATGTTGTGACAATCGAACGCATCCGCATCCAGTGTGAGCGCTTTTCTTTCTGCGTCGTAGCGAGGTTGTGCCACCACTGTTTTCAGCCCAGCTCCCTCCTGCCCAATGGGGGCGGCACAGATCTGTGCATACCGTTTCAAATACTTCTGATACAACTCCTCGCTGCACAGAGATGCGGAATGTATCAGCAATCCATAGCACCGCTCAAATGCCGGATCCGTCTGCGGAATACAGCTGTCAACATATGCCAAAACAGCCTCCTCGTCCAACACTGCGTCCATCAGCCGCAGATCGGTCAGACGCAGGACACTGGTGTAGAATACAATTTTATCCGCTGCATCGACATAGGGAATCTTCCACTCGCTGTCACGCATGACATACTCTCCGAGCCTGGCACGAATCGGCAGACGTCTCACACGAGACTTTGCTTCACGAACAAGATCAGTGTCAGATACGAGAGACTTTCCGCCAATCGAATGCCCCGACATCCCTGCAATTGTGATCGGGCATCTCACTTCTATGACATGATCATTCAGGCAGAGATTCACCGCCGCCATATAGCCGTCCTGCGAGAATCCATCCAGAAAGCGCCCTGTGCGGCGCAGCATTTCCGACCTATAGCTGCTCCGAAATCCGGAATTGATATAGAGCGTCGGCAAAGAATAAAAAATACCTTCAATGCGCCGAATAACATCCTGCTGATGAGAAGCAAGACCGTACCGTATGTATTGTTCGTTCTGCCGCAGATCATAGAGGGGGACGTCGACGATCTTACACGGATAGAGGGAGAAATCCGGCCAAGTGTAGAACCCCCTCGTCCAGCTGAAAATCGACTCATCGGGATGATCCGTTAGAGCCTGCTTCAAGTGGTTCAACGCCCACGGATAGACACCGTCATCCGCACCAATGGAGAAGATAAAATCCCCCCGTGCATGGAGATAGGCAAACTCAAAGGTCTTATCCAGGGAGAGTGGAAACGGCGTTTTATAATAGCGGATGCGCGAATCTCCGAGCTCCTCATAGAGTTCGCGCACCGCCGTACATCCCTCGTCCGAATTATCGCTCAGAACGATCTCATAGCTGCCCTCATATGCTATGGAAAGGCAGGTTTTGAGGGTATGGCGCAGCGTATCCGCAGCATTCCGTACGGGGATAACGATGGAGAACTCACAGGAGGGCGGTGTGGCAAGCAGCTTCTCGACCGACTCCCCATAGAGATAGCTCACATAGCGGACGTAGCTCCCCGTCCAGGCAAACGCCCCGGCGTAGGAGAACGCTGACGGCAGACGGCCGGAGAGACGCTGGATGTCCCCTGCAAGCGCTGTTTTGTCATGCAGCTCTGCCATTCTCCGCTCCGACGAAAAGACAATGAGCGGTGCCTCCTGCACAATACTCCGTGCGAGCAGCTGAACGACAGCAGGTACAGCGTCCACCACTGCACCCGATTCCGTGCGGCATTTCCCTACCGTAACACAGATCTCCTCCCCAACTGCCTCTGCCGCCTGTACACATTCCTGTGCATAGGTTTCTGCATCCTGCACCGCACACACCTCATCGCTCTCACGCACGCAGATGACCTGCTGACCGAGCAGTCGCAACCCCATCGAGAGCACTGGCATATCGTCGTCGTCCGTCGCCATGATCACAAGGAACGTATGAGATACGCCATCGGTGAACAGACGGGCAAGAAGCCCATCATTTCCGCTATGAAAGGGATGCGGAAAAAGCCGTCCGGCATCCTGCAGAACATATTGCTCAAACTCCTCGAAATGCCCCGTCTGCATACACCATGCCATCATCAGCACAAGCGATAAGACAGGATTGCGTGTGACATAGTACTGCACAGCGAGATCATACAGACCGTCCGCATCCATCATCCCCGCTCGCAGATGATCCTTCATCTCATCCAATACGGCAAATTCCCGCTGCGGCAGTGCCCCTGTCCCATAGAATGCGGACAGGAATTCAAGCTGACGTCGTTCCGGCGTTTCCTCCGCATAGGTCTGTGCCTTCAATGCAAAAAGATCGGCAAGCCCTTCCTGCGGATGAAATTCCTGCACGGCATAGTCGACGAGTGCACGACAATCCTCTGCAGGCGCATCCTTTGCCAGCATGAGTGCCACCTCTGCCGCGAAATAGGGTAAACGCTTCGGATAGACGGAGCGCAGCTCAATGAGTGCTTCTTCGGCTTTTTTGAGATCTTCTACCGTACCGTGTGCAATCCACGTACGTATTTGACGCAGTACTTCCCGATATTTCTCTTCTGTCATTCGATTTCCGTCCCATCTACATGTACGCAGACACATGTCTCACATTCGTTCCGTCAGCGATCGCACACGGCATCCTTGACCGTCTGTGCCATATAGTCGATCTTCTCGTCGGTCAATCCCGGATAGACGCCGAGCCAGAACGTATCGTTCATGATACGGTCAGTCTGTGTGAGTTCGCCCGCAATACGGTAGCCCTCGCCCGATGCCCGCATCTCGTCAAAGCACGGGTGCTTCGTCAGATTCCCTGCAAAGAGCATCCGCGTCTGGATGCCGTGCTCCTCAATATAGCGTACAATCTTTGCGCGACGGACACCTGTGCGGCAGGTCAGAAGGAAGCCGAACCAACTTGGATTGGCATCCGCCGTCGCCTCCGGCAGGACAAAGAACTCCTCCATATCCGCGAGTGCGGCACGCAGACGTGCAAAATTGTGCCGCCGCCGCTCTACGAAGGACGGCAGCTTCTTCAGCTGCGCCACGCCGATTGCCGCCTGCAGATCCGTCGCCTTGAGATTATAGCCGAAATGCGAATAGACGTATTTGTGATCGTAGCCACGCGGCAGCACTCCGTCCTGTCGGTCGAAACGGCGACCGCAGAGATTGTCCTGCCCTGACGCGCAGATGCAGTCACGCCCCCAGTCACGCAGGGAGCGTACGATGCGGTGCAGCAACGCATCATTCGTATAGACCGCGCCGCCCTCGCCCATCGTTATATGATGCGGCGGATAGAAGCTCGACGTGCCAATATCGCCGATCGTCCCCGTATAGTGCTCCGTCCCATCCAACGTATACTGCGACCCGAGCGCGTCGCAGTTGTCCTCGACGAGCCACAGATTGTGCGCGTCACAGAACGCCTTCGCCGCCGCCAGATCGAACGGGTTGCCGAGGGTGTGTGCGATCATGACCGCCTTTGTCCGCTCTGAGCGAGCTCCCTCCAGCAGAGACACATCCACATTGTACGTCGGCAAATTTACATCCACGAACACGGGAACAGCCCCGTACTGGATGATCGGCGCAACCGTCGTCGGAAATCCCGCCGCGACCGTGATAACCTCATCGCCGCGCCGCACAGCACGCTCCCCGAGGAGCGGCGAGGTAAGTGCCATAAAGGCGAGCAGATTCGCCGATGAGCCAGAATTCACGAGTGAGCAGTGCTTTACGCCTAAGAATGCCGCAAGACCGCGCTCGAACTCCTCCGTATAATGCCCCGCCGTCAGCCAGAACTCAAGTGCACTCTCTACAAGGTTCTCCATCTCCTCGTGATCGTAGACACGTGCCGCATACGACAGACGATCCCCCGGCGCAAAGTCCTCCTTCGGTGCATGATATTTTTCGCAGTATTCCCGCACCAACGCAAGAATCTCCCCGCGCATCTCCTGCTCAGTCATTCGCTTGCTCTCCTCAAACATACGATACTCTTAGATCACCATATTTTTCAACTGGCTGTCAAACTTCTTCGCCTGTATGTATCGGCAAATGACAGACTGCCATCCTACATATGTGATATATTCTCCAATGCGTTTATATGTGTGCGTCACTTTCTTGATTTTACCATCACTGGTTTGACGCACGAGGCGTCGCGCCTTTGCCGCTTTCGGACGTCCAAGCTCGAGCAATTTTGCATATACAATATCTTCAGGGCAATCCTCAGATATTTCCTCCCACGCCTCAGGAAAAACAAGCGCCCCCGCCCATGTCTCTGTTGAAATATATGGGATGCAGAGTACGATAGGAAACATATCGCAAACAACGCTAACCCAATTTAGCAATACACGCTCCAATTTTGCACAAACGGAAGGAACTGCATCGCCCTTTTCACTGCAAGGCAGATCATGAGGGGAGTCATGGATGCCTGCGTCCTTATAGCTATGATAGGCAACATCCCCATCGAGATGGATGACGAGGAAATCAAAATCGCCGGCAGCGCACGCAAACTCCAATCGATCATGCAATTCCCCGCACGCCCGATATACACCGCCCCATCCGAATCCACCCGTTTCCGCTTTCTGCTTCGACAGTTCTCCGGGAGAGGGAAACAGAGGATCAAACATGAAACTATGCTCTGGAAACGAGTTGGATAAAATCCCCTGAATCAATTCTACATCCGTGGGTCCCTCTGCAACGATGCCAACACGATACTCAGACATTCGGTACGCCTCCGATGTAGCCGTCGACCCACAGCTGACTCCATGAAATATCCTTCTCCTTCGACGCGCGAACCAGTTCCTCCGTCACTGTAATCCTGCGTATCCTAGTCAGTCCATCCGAGTCCCGATCCACGACAAAAAGGCGCACGGTATCATCCAACAGGTCAAATCCATCCAGAATCACCGGATTATGCGCCGTGCAAAACATCTGCTTCTCCGGGATATAGTCCTTGAACCACTCTTGCAGAACAGCAGCCAATCGTTTTACGATGCGAGGATTAAGCGTCTGTTCAATATTGTCCACTGCAAAAATTTTAGGTCCTCCCGGCGACATACAAAGGACAAGGAGGAACAGCACATAAAGAACGCCTTCACTGGCATCTGCAGCGGTCAGCCGATTGTTGTCGCGCTTCATATAGCGATCAGTGAAGGTAATGACATTCTTTTCCCTTGGCACAGATCCTGACAGGATATGACTGATCTGTGCAGAGGTGGAAAAATCCTCAACCCACGAAAACAAATTCACGATGGATTCCAATGCTTCTTCAATCTGCTCATTATTCACTGCTGATTGGAGCAATTTTCGCAACCCCTCGGACAGTCCGCCGCCTGCCAGTCCGACAGGTGGACGCATTTGTATATCCTGAGCCAGCCCGCGCAACGCTGCGGTATTGGGATTATACAGAGCATAGTTACGCAACCCCGCAAAAAAACTAGACGTATCAGAATCCCACGGCAACGTAGACAGGATCATCGGCACGCCGCCCATCTCAGGGTTTGGATTCTTTTTCACACCTCTTGTATAGGGCTGCTCCAGATCTCCAGATGCGAGGCGCTCTGTCTTAAAACTCCAATGAGGTTTTGGATTTTTCAACGGATTCAAGAGAGAAACACTATAGAAACACGTCTCACTTCTGACCGAAAAATGAATATGCGGGCCTGTCTTATACTTCTGGTTCGAGGTCTTGTACAAACGTGGAACACCAGGACGCCCCCCCCGCCGAAGGAGCGACTCATCGTCTACAGTCCCATACACTGCCGCCGAAATCACACCGATGGCTTCCAGAATATTCGATTTACCAGCTCCATTCTCCCCAATAAAGAGGTTGATATTGCCAAGCTCTATGTCAGCATGACGAATTGATTTGAAGTTATCAATTTCTATCTGTCGAATCATAGCAAATGCTCCTTAGCCAACAAATCACAATGTCCCCGCATCATACCCCGCACGAATCCCATCCGCAAAGTCCGTCACGGGCATCCATCCCGTGTCACGTTGAATCTTCTCCACGGACGGCTGCAGAGAAAACACATCCGCATCCGCCGCTCCATAGGTGACATCACACTGCGGAGCGATCACTGCCCGTGCCTCTTCGATATAGTCCCGCAGAGGACGATAGCCGCCATGCGCAATGTTATAGATCTCGCCCGCACGCCCCCGTTTGGCAAGTGCAAGAAGCGCATCCGCTGCGTCCGCCGCATAGAGATAGTCCCAATTCTGCGCACCCGAGGAGGAAAGCGCAAAGGGCTGTTCCAAACGCAGGGAGTTCACAAGTGCGGGCAGCATCCGTCCCTCCTGCTCATACCGCCCATAGAGACTGAACACACGCCCCCAGATCCACGCGACACCGAGATCTGCCGCACGCTGCCGCGAGAGCGCACACGCGGCGAGTTTTGCCGCACCGTAGGCGCAGGCGGGGTGCGGACACGTCTCCTCCGTGATGAGGGAGGTCTGCCGCCCGTACTCTGCCTGTGAGCCCGTGCAGATGAACCGTTTGCAGCCGAGACGCGCCGCCGCCTCCAATGCGCCGAGCGTATCTGCGATGTTCCCATACTGCGCCGCAAAGTCATCGCGCCCGCCCTGCCACGCGAGATGAAAGAACACATCGCACGCTTCATCAATCATCTCATCCAGACGCGCATATTCCGACAGGTCGGCGGGTACGATGGTCAGCCGCTCCGACGGCATGAAACGAACATTGTGCGGTGAATCGGGGCGCACAACGGCATAGATATGCACATCGTCTTCCTGCATCAGCCGCTCGACGAGATTGCAGCCGAGGAAGCCCGCTGCGCCCGTGACGATGTAGTTTTTCAAGGTCGCTCCCTTCATCGTGCAGAGGATTGCCCCTCAGTACAGCCGTACCACCTCGTGTGGCAGTTTCATCGTTTCCGTGATCTGCTCACAGATTGCTTCCTGCGCGATGCGGGAGGAAATAACGATGGGCAGGACGGGGCGTGTCTGCAGCTCCTCAGGTGCGATGACGGAAATACCGTAGATCGCCCGCCCCTGATACTTTACATTGGAGTCGATGATTGCCGCGACGCGAACACCATCCGTGAGACCCAGCTGAAAAATAGTCGATGTGTGTGTCCCTGCGCCCCAAAGATAGACCGACTGACCTTTATAGGGCGCAATTTTTTTGCGGATCTTTGCCCCCTGCGCCTGAGACTGTTCAAGATAGCGTCGCATGGATGCCGCGCCCAACGCATCGAACTGCATGACAGGGGGGGGCGTCGTCATGGCATTATCTATACGCTGCCACAGCGTATAGAACGCCTCTCCCGCAGAACCGTGACGGATGCAGCGCATACCAAAACGCCTCATCAGATTCGTCAAAGACTGCATACTGAAATAGTTGAGATGCTCCACGCTGAACTGCTGATAGAAGTCATTTTGCTCCGGAAAGGTCGCGAGATCCGGAACAACGAAGCAGATCTTACCGTCTGCAGCAAGGTATCCGAGTGCCTGCTTCAAGTTTTCCTGCACATTCAAGAGGTGTTCCAACACCCCCTCCAGGATGATCACGTCAAATTTCTGCTCCGCGAGCTGCGGAATTTCCTCCCCCAGTGCACCGGGAATGGCACGAATGCCCCAGCACCGCTGTATGGTCTCACAATTTTTGCGCGACGGTTCCAGTCCAACGAGGTTTTGGACACCGTACTCCTTCAAAAAATGGAGCAAACTGCCCTCGCCGCAGCCCACCTCCAAAACTGCATCCCCCGGTTTGACGTCAGCCAGCAAAAGACGGACAAAGCCCTGCCGCACATCACCGGACTCCGTCAGTGCCTTATACGCCGCCGTCTCGTACTTCGACATCTGTTCATAGTACACAGGAAGCGGCATCGTTTCTACAATATTGCCCGCAAACATCATGCCGCACACATCGCATTGCAGCACGTCATAGTGTGCAAACGGAACAATCTCATTCATTCCACGAAAGTCACGATGAAAGAACTTCGTATGCTTCTCTCCGCCACATACAGGACATGGACGCATTTTTACCGAACCTTTCCAAACAAAAAGAGGTTATCCCAGCAGCTCCCACGAGAGCGGCGTGCCGCGCCGCACGTCACAACCGACGCGTCTTCCGAGCAAAACATCATAGTAGCGCGGACTCAGCCCGTAGCCCGGACGAATCGCACGCATATTCTCCGCTGTGAGCACATCACCCGCACGCATATCCTCAACGACATAAAGACTGCGACGGAAAACGAGCGACTTCTTCTCCTCAGGCTGTACTGCGTAGCTGATCGTGCCGAGCGCCTCCCATGCCGCATGACACTCGCGCACGAGCTGCGCCATCTCCTCCGGCTCCATGGAGAACGCACTGTCCACGCCGCCGTCGGCGCGTGCGAGCGTAAAGTGCTTCTCGATCACGGTCGCACCGAGCGCGATGGATGCGACCGCCGTGCCAATGCCGAGCGTGTGATCGGAAAGTCCGACCGAACAGCCGAACAACTCTTTCATGTGCGGAATCGTAAGGAGGTTCGACCCTGCGGGCGATGCAGGATAACTGCTCGTGCATTTGAGCAGTGTGATGTCGGGGCATCCATTCTCGCGTGCCGTCCGCACCAGCTCATCCAGCACCGCAACCGTCGCCATCCCCGTCGATGCAATCAGCGGCTTGCCCGTCTGTGCTACCTTGCGGATGAGCGCGAGATCCGTATTCTCAAACGATGCAATCTTATAGCACGGTGCGCCAAGTTCCTCAAGGAAGTCAACCGCCGTCGCATCGAACGGCGTACTGAAACAGATAAGACCATGCTCCCGTGCGCGTGCAAAGATCTTCTCCTGCCACGCCCACGGCGTATGTGCCTGTTCATACAGAGCGTAGAGGGACGAGCCATACCACGGGCTTGCGGGATTCGAGATAAAAAAGTCTCCCTCCGCAAGATCGAGTGTCATCGTGTCCGCCGTATAGGTTTGCAGCTTGATTGCATCGACACCCGACTCTGCCGCCGCGTCCACAATGCGGAGCGCACGCGCCAAGGATTGATTGTGATTGCCGCTCATCTCCGCGATGATGAAGGGCTTCGTCAACGCATGAAATCTCAGGTTATCCACGAACAAATTTCTCCTTGAACTCTGTAATCGTCGTATCCCACGCAAGCTGTCGTCCCGCAAGGAATCGCGCCAAGTCCTTCTTCGTATGATAAGATCCTTTGCCCTGCTGTGGCTTTGCCTCGTAATTGCCGCTCAAAATATGCCCCCAATGTTCCTTGAATAGGGAAATGATGGCATCCGTCAGTTTTTGATACGATGTCGCAAGGGTGTCTTCTCCCTCATCGAAATCGACCGCACGCTGTGCGATCACCGCACCCGTATCGAGCCCGCGTTCGAGCACGTGAATGGTCACGCCCTTTGGCGTGTCGTCAATAAAACTCCACACATTCGGCGAGCTCCCTCTGTTCCACGGCAGATAGGAGATATGCAGATTGACAATGCGTCCGTTGAGCAGCTGCAGAATGTCCTCTTTGATGATATGGATATAGTTAAAACTGACGACAAGCTGCGGCTTCAAACGGCGCACCATCGCATGGGTCAGTGCGCCGCTGTAGTGACAGACGTTCGTCCGCTCCCCCATCCATGTGAGAAGGGGCAGTGTATTGCTGTTGTTCGTCAAAAAGAGCACACTTCCCTGCGGCATCGCATCGAGGAGCGTGCGTTGGGCTGCGCCCCTCCCCTCGATAAAGGCAGTGACCGAACGAACGAGAGCGGCCTCCGTCACCTCCTCCGCACGCCCGAGATAGTCGATCAACCCCGCACGCGCACAGTTCTCGCAGATCTCGACCTGATTGTCGGCGATGGCGGTCACGATGGAAGGCAGCCCAAGGGCGAGGCGTTCCCATGTCGTCGTCCCTCCTGCACCGAGGGCGAGATCTGCGGCATTCATCAGCTCCGCCATGTTGTCGACTTGCTCGTGACAGTGCGTGTTCTCCATCCCGGCGCAGATCTGCCGCACGCGCTCTTTCTGCGGATTCCCCGCACCGACCACAACATGAATCTCCGTGTCGGACAAATCCAATGAACGTAGTGCACGGAATGCCTTGCTCGTCTCATCCGTCAGATCGCTGCCGCCGTAAAAAATGAGGATATTGTGCAATTCCCCCGTCCGTCTGCGCGGCTTTATTTCATAGAATTCATCGCGCAGGAGCGCGTGCTGCGGCCCGAGGAGCAGACGGCAATGGTCGGGAACAAGCCCCGCATAACGCTCTGCTGCGTTCTCATAGAAGTTTTGATCGAGCAGGATATCACAGTCATGCCGCCGATTTGCGAGATCATCGATCACCATAATCTCGTGCACGAGCGGACGACAGATGTTCTCCCACACGATGTCGAGCGCATAGTGGTCTATGACAAGGCGGTCGATCTGTCCGCACACACGCAGAACCTCCGCCGTCTCCTGTGCGTCCTGCTCCTGCGTGACGGTCAGCCATGCGAGATAGCCCGTGTGCGTCTGCTGAGATGCCACGTGCGGCAGGGCATGGACGGGAAAGCCCTCCCCCTCCGCATACGAAACGAGGTTCGACGGGAGTACACGCATCACAAAGGAGACGCTGTGCCCCTCCCTGCGGTACCGCTTTGCGAGTGTCAGACAGCGCATGACATGACCGCTGCCGATTGCAGTGGAGGCATCTGTACGGAATACGATATTCATAGCAGCCTTCAGTTCAGCTTTGTATACTTTGGGATGAGTTCAGCAACATGCGGATCAATCTCGTCATTTTCCGAGGGGACATCATTCGGATAGTCGCAGTCCTTGCAGACGGGATTCTCGAACCGACGCCCCTCAAGCATCGCCAGCAGGAACTCACGTCGTGCATCACTGTTCCACGCCTCGACGAGACTTGTCTGTGCGATGTTGCCAAGCCCCGGACACGCTGAAAAGGGTGCGCCGCAGAGTCGGATCTCGCCCAGCGGATTCACACACATCATATAGAAGGACAGGTAGCAGGCCTTTTGCTTCCGATGCGGGCGCCCAAAACGTGTCGTCGTCATATCCGACGCATTGCTGCCCAGCATATCCGTATAGTCGACATCAGCATAGAGGGGCTTGATCGTCTCGATGTGAATCTTATCGCAGATGTTTCCGAAACGAGCAAAAAACCGTTCTTTATCCCCCTCCTCAAGGGCAATATCGGCGATCTTGATATTGACCTTGCATTTATCACGGCTGTACGTATACAGATAGGTCAGAGTATCGACAAATTTGTCGAAGTCAATCGCTGTTCCGCAGACCTCCTTATACTTCTCCGCAGTCATTCCCTGCAGCGAGATAAAGATCCGATCCAATCCCGCGTCAATGATATCCTCAACACGCTTTTTATTCAGCAGCAGTGCGTTCGTAATGACAGAAATATCCTCTGCAACCTCTGCCTTATTTAGGATCTCAACCATCTCAGCAAACCTCGGATTGCAGAGCGGTTCCCCCTGACCGCCAACGGTGATCGCTTTGATTTTTCGCGGGAATTCTTTGAGACACTCCACTGTTTTCAGGAAGGTGTCCCACGGCATATGTGTCTGTGCAAACCCCTTAGCAGAAAGCTCGCTGTTGGAGAGCGAATGCAGACAGTATCCGCACTGAATATTGCAGGTTTGTGTCGGGCAAACCCCGACAGACATCGGTGTGTCCAGCGGCAAAATCTCGTGCAGCGGCATACGGTTCGCGTTAAATACCGGCTTAAACTTGGCTTTCATTGTATATGTATTCTCCTTAGCTGCAGTATAAAACGAGATCCGATCCCGTCTTGGAATGATGCCGCAGATATATCTTGTAGTCCGGCACCAGCTCCTTGATATACGGCACGATGCGGATCAGATCGTCACGTTTATGGTACACACAGATAGCCAAAAACGGACGATTCTCCCGGATGGTCTGCGCTGCTCCGTGAAGCGCATCCAGTTCGCTCCCCTCAATGTCCATCTTGATAAAGGTCGCCCTTTCGCCCGCTACCGCATCGTCAATGCGGATGGTATCAAGGGTAATCGCCTCGTGCTTTGCGCCCTTTTCCAGAATGGTCGTAACCATGGTCAACGAGCCATAGTTGTTGCAGTAGAAGGTTTTCTTTCCGGTCACGTCGGATGCCGCCGCGCGGTGGAGTTCCGTATGCAGGAAATTCTTCGCTGCGATCAGATCTGCGGACGCTGCAAACGGCTCAAACGCATGGATTTTCTCATAGGTCTTCGCAAAATCGATAAACGCCTCGATGGTGTTGCCGTCATAAGTCCCCACATCGAGGAAAACATGATTCGGGTGCTTCGGGGCAAGCTCCGGCGGGAAATAGTCGTTGCCGACGGCAATCTCCTCATAGTAGACGGGATCTGCTGTATAGACACCCGCAAGATAGTTCACATAGGTCTTTCGCGACACCTCATCAGCAAGAAGTTCATACGTGTGTCTGAACGCCTCCTCATGTTCCTCGATATAGGAGCGTGTAAAGTCCTTGAAGAGTGGATTGAAGACATCGAACGTCCATATATTTTCATCCGGAACACCAAGGTCCAAAAGCTGCGTTCGTTTTTCCGCACGGTAGGAATCGTTGTTTATGACGGCATAGTCGCCCGCCATTTTCGGAATGTCCGATGGCGCAATAACGGGCAAGCCCTTCACTTCCGTCCCATGCAGTGCAATGTTGTTGTCGCAGAACGCATACGGGGGCATATCGTTTTCCCGCAAAAGCAGTGCCGCAAGCATTCCCTGATCCCCTGCGCCGAAAACAATGATCTTCATCTCCGGATGCGCCTCATACGCCGCACGGAAATCATCAAACAGGCTGCGTTGCGGCAAATCTCTGAGCTGTTCAAACGTCATGTGTTTCCTCCATCTCTCTGCAAAGAGCCATGTTCCCCTTCTGCTCCTCCTCAGGAAGGAATGGATAGAGATCCTCAAGCTTCGACGAGATCATCTTTCCGTCCACACCGATACGGCTCTTGATGATGGGAACGAACTCCACGGCGGGCGAGCTGACCATGTTGACGATAGCAGGTGCATCGTCCGCGAGAGCGCGGCGCACGATCTCCTCCGTCTCATCGGCACGCCCGATCTCGTAGTAGGCGAGACCATACGCCTGTGCAATGGCGGCGAGATCCGGCATGCCGACCCCCGATTCTGGCGTGCAGCCCGCAAGCCGCCCGGCAAAATGCGTCTGCTGCATGGTGTAGATTTGCCGATAGCCGTTGTTGCTGTCGATGAATATTTTGATAGGGAGATCGTAGGTACGCAAAAGGGCGAGTTCCTGTATATTATGCTGCAAGCTGCCGTCTCCCTCGCCGAGGATTGTGCGTTTCTTGCCCGAAGCGATACATGCACCGATGGCGCACGGCAGTCCCGTCCCCATGCTTCCAAGCCCCACAGGGCAGATGTACTCCTGCCCGTCATGCAGGTCATACACGTTGTAGCCATAGGCGAATGCCGAGGGGGACGCGACGTACACGTCGTCCGGTCCTGCGTATGCGTTGATGTACTCCGTGACCATGTAGCCGTCCGTCAATCCATCCGCGTGCGGAATGACCTCGGCAAGCGCGGGATAACTCGCCCGCATCTCGTCCGCATAGGCGATCCACCCCGCCCGCTCGGGCATCTCCCGCGTGCGGCATACGTCCGTAAATGCGGCGATGAAGTCTCCCGCATCCATAACAACGGATTTCTCGACGGTCGTGCGGAGCTTCTGGGTCTCGGGCGCGTGGATGTTGACGATGATCTTCTTCGCGTGCGGCGCGAAATTCTCCTCATCGTATGCCGTGAGGTAGTACCGCAGCCCGCTCCCGATAACGAGCAGAACATCCGCGTTCTGCAGGACGTAGTTCGCGTAGCGCGGCGCGACCATGCCCGCGCTTCCGTAGAAGTACCGATCTGTACCACGGTGAAAGAGCCGCCGCGCACGACGCGACGTTACCGTCGGAATATGCAGTGCGTTCACCATCGCTGTAAATGCCGTGCGTGCGCCCGCGAGCATGACCCCCGTCCCCGCGAGGATGGCAGGGCGCTTTGCCGCTGCGAGCATCGCTGCGATCTCCTCCATGTCCGCCGCCTGCGGTACGACAGGCAGCGGATTCGGCGCGTAGCCGCGCAGCGCAGCAGGGTCGATCTCCGCCGCCTGTACGTCAAGCGGAATGTCCACCCACACCGCCCCCGGACGCCCATGAAGCGCGGTATCGACGGCACGTTCAAGGACATAACGAATGTCTGCAGGATCCATAACCGTAACGGCATATTTCGTCACAGATTCGACAATCGGTATGATGCCGACCTCCTGTGCGCCCGTTTGGCGCACACCCGCGAGCGTTGTGATGGTGTCACGCCGCACCTGCCCCGAAATCACAAGCAACGGTGTCGAATCGATATGCGCCGAGGCGAGCGAGGTGACGACATTCGTCGCACCCGGGCCGGTCGTGGCGAATACGACACCGAGTTTGTTTGTATACTGGGCGTAGCCGTCGGCAGCAAAGCCGGATGCCTGCTCGTGCAGATTATAGTATTTTTGAATGCGTTCTTCTTTTGCGAGAGAGTCGAGCAGGTGCATAATGCCGCCGCCCGCGAGCAGAAAGACATCCCGCACCTCCTCTTGCCGCAGAAATTCGACAACGTAGTCCGATAGTTTCATCACACACCCCCTAGTCGAGCGCTTCACGCAGGGCGGCAACGACCGCATCCTGCTGTGCATCGGTCAGATCGTAGTAGAGCGGCAGTGTCAGAGCCTCGCGGTAATACTGCTCACTCACAGGGAAATCGCCTTCCGCAAAACCAAGTGCTCGATAGTACGGCTGCAAGTGAACGGGGATGTAGTGGAGGTTCAACATGATGCCCCGCCGCTGCATCTCCGCAAAGATCTCCTGCTTGCTCTTTTTCACACGCGCAAGATCGAGGCGCACAATGTAGATGTGCCACGAGGGATCTGCCTCAGGCACGCAGTAAGGGGTACGCAGCGGCAGATCCTTAAGCTTTTCGTTATAGCGGTGTACAAGGTATCTGCGCCGCGCAACGAACGCATCCAAATTCTCCATCTGACTGCACCCAAGCGCCGCTTGCAGATCTGTCATGCGGTAGTTGCAGCCGAGGGCAACCTGCTCGTAGTACCACGGACCGTCCGCCGTGCGTGTCATGCGTGCGGGATCGCGTGTAATGCCGTGACTGCGATAGAGCTGCAAATCATCACAAAGCTCCCGCCGATTCGTCAGTACCATGCCGCCCTCGCCCGTTGTGATGATCTTCACCGGATGAAAGCTGAATACGGTCATATCCGAATACGCACAGGAGCCGACTTTTCCGTCCCGATAGTCGCCGCCGACGGCATGGGATGCGTCCTCGATCACGGTGAAACCGTATGCACGCGACAGTTCCCAAATCCGCTGCATCCGGCAGGACTGTCCCGCGAGATGGACGGGAACGACAACCTTCGGCAGCTTCTTTGCCGTCTTGAGTTTTTCCTCAAGAGCCGTCACGCTCATATTGTAGGTTCTATCATCGATGTCAACGAAATCCACGTCGGCACCACAGTAGCGCGCACAGTTCGCCGATGCAACGAAGGTCACAGGGCTTGTCCAGAGCACATCGCCCTCCCCAAGCCCCGCTGCCTGACAGGCGATGTGGAGAGCTGCAGTCGCATTCGTCACAGCAATGCCATGCGCCGCGCCGCAGTAATCCGCCACCGTATGTTCGAAGCGCTCGATGGCAGGTCCCTGTGTCAGAAAGTCGGACGCGAGAACCTCTCGCACTGCCGCAATATCCCCCTCCGTGATATGCTGATGTCCGTAGTAGATCATATCACACCTCAATATGCCTTTAGGCGTTCACGCAGGTCATCAACGGACAGCCATTCCGTATTCTGCCCCGAGTCATATTCAAAGCCGTCCGGAACACGCTTTCCTGTGATACGGAGGCAATCCTTAATCTCTTTGTTCCACCAGTAATCGTTCGGATAAATGATATAGTGTTTGTCATACTCGAACGTATGCTGTGCGTCCGCCTTCGTAATCATGCACTCGTCGATCTTTTCGCCGTCGCGGATGCCGACCTCCTTCAGGCCGATTGTATCCCCGCCCATCGCTTTTGCCAGATCTACAATGCGGAACGAAGGAATCTTGGAGATGTATGTCTCACCGCCGACACTCTCCTCGAACGCCTTAACAACGAGCTGTACCCCCTCATCAAGACTGATCCAGAAGCGCGTCATACGAAAATCCGTGATGGGAAGCTCCTTTGCCCCCTCCGCGAGCAGACCGCGAAAAAACGGTATCACGGAACCGCGACTGCCTGCAACATTGCCATACCGCACAACAGCAAATGAAGTCGAACGCCCACGTGCATAGGCGTTCGCCGCAATAAAGAGCTTATCCGATGCCATTTTGGTTGCGCCATAGAGATTGACGGGATTGACCGCTTTATCCGTCGAGAGGGCAATCACTTTCTGCACCTTGCAGTCAAGTGCTGCGTCGATGACGTTCTGCGCACCGTTGATGTTGGTTTGGATCGCCTCGCTCGGATTGTACTCACAGACAGGCACCTGCTTGAGTGCCGCTGCATGAATCACGTAGTCGATCTCATGGAACGCGCGGCACAGACGCTCCTTGTCGCGCACGTCGCCGATGTAGAAGCGCAGCTTGTTCGCGTGCTCCCGCAGACGCTCCGCCATCTGCCACTGCTTGAATTCGTCGCGTGAGTAGATGACAATCTTCCGAACATCGTAGTTTTCCAAAAGATATTTTGCCATCACGTTTCCAAATGAGCCTGTCCCGCCAGTGATTAGTATTGCTTTCTGATTAAACAACTCCATCGCCTCGTTTTTCTCAAATGACAGATCGTCATATCCCTAGTACGGAAGTTTTTGCACCCGCGCGAGCACTTCCTCCCGATGATCATCCAGATTGTCCATCGGATGCCCCGCGTACTGCATGGGCGTGCAGTCGGCACAGTGCGGAATCTCCCCAATACGTCCCTCAAGATGCAACTTCATATACTTTATGTGCTGTGTCCCGTTCCATATATCCTTCAGCCGTGACGTATGCACGCTCCCGATTGGAAGCGGCGGATATCGGCATGCACAACAGTTCACATGCCCGGCCGCCTCGATGTTCACCATGGTGAACAGGGAGTCGCAGACCTTCTTTTCCTTGAACTCGTAAGCGTAGCGCATCGTTGCCCCGTCGGGGAGCAATTCGCTGTAATCGACACAGTCCGCAACGTCAATGATATGCTCGATGTTCATTTCATCACAGATGCCGCCGAACATATCGTAAAAGAGCGCTTCATCCTCCGCCCCATCCAGTGCCACGTCCACAGTCTTGATATAGAGCTTGCAGCTGCCCCGATGCGCATAAAAGTACGCAATTTCCTCGAGAAATTTGGCATAGTCAACAGTGTACCCACAGACCTCTTTGTATTTCTCCGCCGTAACGCCCTGTACGGAGATCAGAAGCCGCGTCAGTCCTGACGCAATCAGCGCATCGGACAGTTCGTGGGTGAGCAGACTTCCATTGGTCGTGAGCTCAATGCGGTCAGACAGTTCACGTGCGCGGATATCGCGGATGATGCGCGCTGCGTCTCTGTTCATGAGCGGTTCACCATAGCCGCACAGACGAATGTTCTTCGTATGTTGATTCTCGTTAGCACAATAGAGTTCCTCGATCTGATCCGCGATCTCCTGATATGCGTCGTACGACATCATATGTGGGTGTTTGAAGCCGCCGACCGAATGCCAGCAATAGACACACTTGAAGTTGCAGTAGTCGCAGAGGTTCAAACCGATGGAAAACGGCACAGCAAGCGGCACAACCCTGTAGAGTTCCGTACGATTCTCATCGCGCCCTGTTCCGATTTTCCCCTGATGATTTGACAAATTGTTTTTCCTCCGTGAATTTATAGATGCTCTCATTTATCGCAAGAAAACTCTTCCTGCTTTATAAATATCGTACAACGCACGATTTCCATAAGAAAATCGCAGACAAATGTAGGGACATGCGCGTTTGCGAAGTTCATCAATAGAAAACCTCAACAAATTCCGTTCATTCCCCCTGCAAAAACACCGCAATCTGCCCTTCACTCACCGCACGCAGATCCGCTCCCTGCTCCCACGCCTTTGCCCATTCCACCGTTTTCTCAACAGCCTCTTCAATGTGCCAGCGCGGTTTCCACCCAAGCTGCGCCTTTAGTTTGGAGCAGTCGAGCTTCAGAAAATGCGCCTCGTGCGGGCCGCCGTCCGCGTGCGTCTGCCAGCATGCGCCATCGCCCCACGCACGGCAGAAGATGTCCGCAAGCGTCCCCGTCGTCACGCAGTCCGCATCGTCGGGGCCGACGTTCCACGCACCGACAAGGGATGCGTCCGCTGTCTGCCGCGCCGCAATCGTGAGATAGACAGAGAGTGGTTCGAGAACGTGCTGATAGGGACGCGTCGAGTGCGGATTGCGGATGTCGATGGTCTGCCCGCGCACGGCGGCGCGAATGCAGTCGGGGATGATGCGGTCGGGGGCAAAGTCGCCGCCGCCGATCACGTTGCCCGCACGCGCCGTCGAGACACGCACATCCTGCGCGGCGAGAAAGCTCTGCCGATAGCTGTAGACGGCGAGCTCGGCGCAACTCTTGCTCGCCGAATACGGGTCGTACCCCATCAGCGGCTCGTTCTCGCGGTAGCCCCATGCCCACTCCTTGTTTTCGTAGACCTTGTCCGTCGTCACAATGAGCGCAGAACGAACGGTGTCCGATGTTCGGATACATTCAAGGATATTGACCGTGCCCATCACATTCGCCGCAAAGGTGTCCACTGGCTGACGGTAGCTCATACGCACAATCGACTGCGCCGCGAGATGAAAGACGACCTCGGGGCACGCTTCGTGAAATGCACGGAAGAGCGCAGCAAGGTCGCGCACATCGCCGCGCACATCCCGCATTTCTTTCAATATGCCGAGGCGGCGCAGTGCCTCCTGTCCGCCCTCGGTCGGTGCATCGAGAGAAAATCCCGTCACCTCTGCCCCCGCCCGCAGGAGCAGGAGCGTGAGCCACATCCCCTTAAAGCCCGTATGCCCTGTGAGAAGGACACGCTTCCCCTTGTAAAAACTCAGATCGTCCATTGCACTCTCCATTTCTGCCCTATCCCACACGCCCTGCACCCCCTCTACGTCCGCTTCTTCGCAATGACCGTGCGCATCTTTTGGAGGTTGCGGCGGTAGTCCTGCGGTGCTCGCATGGCGATGACGGTGTAGAGTGCGTCCGTGATCGCCATGTGGATGAGGCGTGAGGAGACCGCCTCGGAGCTGTAGTGCACCTCGCGCCCCATGCCGTGCAGCACCACATCGCCGAGCTTCGCCAGCGGCGAATTGACATGGCTCGTGATGACGATGACCGATGCCCCCGCCTCCCGTGCCGTGCGTACGGTATCGAGAAGCTCGAGGGTCGCCCCCGTATGCGAGACGGCGATCACAACGTCCTGTGCCGTCAGCAGCGATGCAGAGGTCGCCTGTTGATGCGCGTCGCTGTACGCCTGCACAACCATGCCGAACCGCAGGAAGCGCGTCTCGATGTCACGGCAGACGGTGGCGGAGTTGCCGAATCCGTAGACGGCGATGCGACGCGCCGCGCGGATGAGATCGACAGCGCGCTCAATGGCTGCGTAGTCGAGCAGTTTCAGCGTATCCGTGAGACCGTCCGTAATGTTGCGGAAGATCTTCTGCACAACCATCTCGCCTGTATCCGCACTGTCGATATCCTGATAGACTGTCTCCGTCTGCGTATAGAGTTCGGCGGCAAGCGCAATCTTGAAGCTCTGCAGCCCGCTGAACCCGAGTTTTTTGCAAAAGCGCGAGATCGTGATCTCGGAACTGCCAACCGCCGCCGCAAGCTCCGAGATTGTCTGATCCATCACCTCACCCACATGCGCGGACACATAGTCTGCGATGCGTTTCTCCGTGCGCGTCATATGCGCATAGCTGCCGCGCATCACGGGTAGCGGTAAGTTCTCCGCCGTCATCCTGCCACTCTCCTTCGATGTTAGTTCTCTGTCATTATAGCAAAGTTTGAGACAAAAAAACACCTCTCGCAAGCATTCATTGCAGGAGGTGTTGTACATTTTACGATACAGCAAGATCGGCGAGGATGGCACGAATCTCCCGATCCTCTATCTCTGTCAGTGTCGTCCCCGGCGCGCGCGTATACGTGGAGATGGGCAAACCTGCTGCGCGCACCGCCGCCTTCATGCCCGTGATGAAGAGCGGCGTCACGGCGTAGATCCGCATGAGCCCTGCGATCTGCTCGGCGCATTTCACCGCCGCAGCGAGGTCGCCGACCTCATACGCACCGTGCATCTTGACGAAGAGCTCGGGCACGACGTTCGTGAGCCCGCAGAGAACACCGTCGCCGCCCGAGATGCGGTTCACAATATAGTACTCGTCGAAGCCCGAGAGAACGGAGAAGTCGAGACGCACGGGCTTCACCGCCTGACAGATGCGCCGCGTGTGGCTGATGTTGTCCACCGTGTCCTTGATCCCCGTGATCGTGGGACAGCGCTGTGCGAGTTCACGCACGATCTCGGGGCTGAGGTCGCTGCCCGTACGGTCGGGGAAGTTGTAGAGCATGATGGGGAGCTGCACGGCGTTTGCAATGCGCTCGAAATAGTCCACTGCCGCCGCAGCGGGCAATCCGAAATAATACGGCGAGACAATGTTCAGCGCATCCGCGCCCGTCTCTGCGGCGTAGTTGCCGAGGCGAACGATCTCCTCCTCCGCCGTGTTGCCCACGCCGATCACAACCTGTGTGCGCCCCGCAACGGTCTTGACGGCGCATTCGATCAGCGCCCGCCGCTCCGCGTCGCTGAACGCGTAGAACTCGCCGAGGCTTCCGAGAAAGAGCAGCCCGTTCAGCCCCGCTTCCACGAGATGATTGATATGCCGCTCCATGTTTGCATAGTCGATGCTGCCGTCATCCTTCAAAATCGTGATGACAGGTGAGTTGACGCCCTTAAACATAATATCCTCCGCCTTCCGTATCAGCTGCCTGATTTATCACGCAGCGCTGCCTTGCCCGCCTCGAGCACGGCGAGAATTCGCTCCACATCGTAGACATTGCCGCGCCATGTGCCGCCGCTGACCTCCTGCAGCGCCGCCCAGAGGCGCGTATCATCGGGGAGATCGGCATCGGGTCCGACGCCCTCCTGCATACTGCGCGATGCGAGGACACGTGCGCCCTCCTCATAGCTCAGAGGCTCCTCCTCCGTGCCGATGAAATTCAGGCTGCCCTCAAGTTTCTCGGTATCGACAACGATCTCCACGACATCTCCGTCGCGCAGCTTGCCAATGGGGCCGCCCGCAAGCGCCTCGGGTCCCACATGTCCGAAGCAGGCACCCGTCGAGACGCCCGAGAAGCGTGCGTCCGTGATGAGGGAGACATGCTTGCCGAACGGCAGATGCTTGAGCGCCGAGGTGAGCTGATAGGTCTCCTCCATGCCTGTCCCCTTCGGACCGCCGCCCATGACGATCATGATGTCGCCCGCAACGATGCGGCCATGCTCCTTGAGCGCTGCAATCGCCGCCTTTTCTGAGGTAAAGGTCTTGACCTTGCCCGTGTGGCGGAACACCTTGTCCGCATCGATCACGGAGGGGTCAATCGCCGTGGATTTTACGACAGAGCCCTCGGGCGCGATATTGCCCGTGGGGAAGGTCACAGTCGAGCCGATGCCGCGACGACGCGCCTCGTCCGGTGTGAAGATGACCTCATCGGGCGAGAGTCCGTCGACCGCCTCGAGGCGCTTGCGCAATATCGCACGACGCTCGGAGTGCTCCCACCAGTCAAGGTTCTCGCCGAGCGTCGCCCCCGTGACGGTGAGCGCATCCTCGTGCAGGAGTCCGAGGCGGCGCAGATGCAGCATGACCTCGGGCACGCCGCCCGCCATGAACGCAAACACCGTCGGATAGTTGACAGGACCGATCGGCAGGACGCTCACGAGGCGCGGCACTTCCTTGTTGATGCGCGACCAGTCGCGCACGTCAGGCATATGACAGCCCGCAGCATGTGCGATGGCAGGGAGGTGAAGGAGGAGATTCGTGGAGCCGCCGAACGCCGCGTGTATCACCATCGCATTCTCGATTGCCTTATCGGTCAGGATGTCGCGCGCGGTCAGCCCCCGTGCAGCAAGCGCCATAACTGCGCGCGCCGAAGCGCGCCCGAGCTCCCGCCAGATCTCCTCGCCCGAGGGTGCAAGCGCCGCATGCGTCAGTGTGAGTCCCAGTCCCTCGGCGACCACCTGTGAGGTGCCCGCCGTCCCGAGGAACTGGCATCCGCCGCCCGGAGACGCGCAGGAGCTGCAGCCCGTCCGCGCGGCATAGTCGAGCGTAATCTCATCATTTGCATAGCGCACGCCGAGGGTCTGCACCGTGCCCAGATCCTCGCTGTCCGTCGGCGAGAGCGTCGCCCCGCCAGGGATGAGGATGACGGGGCGATCGTGCATCCCCGCGAGTGCCATCATCATCGCGGGCAGCCCCTTGTCACACGCGGCGACGCCGATGATTGCCCGACGCGTCGGCAGGGAGCGCATGAGGCGGCGCATGACGATCGCCGCGTCGTTGCGGTAGGGCAACGAGTCGAACATCCCCGTCGTCCCCTGACTGCGCCCGTCGCACGGGTCGGTGACAAAGGCTGCATGCGGGACAAAACCTGCTCTCTTGATTTCATCTGCGGCGGCGCGCATGAGGTCGCCGAGCTCGAAGTGCCCGTTGTGCAGTCCAACCGCTGCCGTCGTCCCGTCGTCGCGGCGGATGCCGCCCTGCGTGCTGATGATAAGCACATCGCCGCCCGCGAGGTCATCGGGATTCCACCCCATGCCCGCATTGATCGTCATACCGAAGATATTGCCGCTCGGCGCCGTGCGCAGCATCTCATCCGTCAGCGGCAGTCGCCCCTTTGGCCCCGCTTTCCGCGTGCGGACATCGTACAGCCCCGTTGGCGCCCTTCCATAAAGTTCCTCCATAGACATCGCTGCTCCACCTTTCAAAGGCTCCGCTGATAAAATGCAGCAAGTTGGTACAGATTTTATCAAGGGTTCCTAAATACACATACACAGACAGAAACGGGGCCGCCGCACGAACGTGAACGTGCAGCAGCCCCACCTAAAGTTTAGCCTTTTGAAATCACAAGATCAGGATGACGTGCAATATCTGCGGCAAGCTCTTCCATATGGGGGACGACCGCAACGCGCATGCCCGCCCGATGCTCTACGAGGTCGAAGCCGTGCACGATGTCCTCCAACGCAACGGCGTGGGTGAGGATGCGGTCGGCATTGATCTTCCCGCTGCGGATCAGCTCCACGGCGAGCGCATTATGGCGCGGCGCGGAGGAGAATGTGCCGTACAGCGTGATCTGTCGATAGTGGACGAAGTTCACATCGAACGAGAGCTCCGGCGTATCCTTCGGCAGCCCTGCAAAGAGGCAAACCTTGCCCATCTTGCCTGTCATGGCGATGCCCGCGCGTTGTGCAGCGGCGCTGCCCGCCGTGACAATGACGACATTTGCGCCCAGACCGTCCGTCGCATCCAGAACCGCCTGCACGCCGCCGTCCTCGCCCGTCTCGATGTAGGCGTCATAGTTCAGATCCTGCGCCGCATCGAGGCGGTTGCGGCTACGGTTCAGGAGGAAGATCTTCCCCGCGCCGCGCGCGCGCGCCAGCTCCGCGTGCATGATGCCGATCGGCCCCGCGCCGATGACGGCGACGGTATCGCCGAGCTGAATGTCCATCGCCTCCTGCCCGTTGATGACACAGGCGAGCGGCTCCGAGAGCGAAGCGGCGAGATAGTCAACCTCATCGGGGATGAAGTTCACATTGCCCGCGCGTACCGCGCTCGCAGGAATCCGCACGTACTCGGCGAAGCCGCCATCGTAGCCGTGCGCGATGGTCTCACGCGTGTAGCAGAGGTGCTGACGCCCCGAGAGGCAGTAGGAGCACGCGCCGCAGCCGATGCCCGGCGCGACGATGACGCGGTCGCCGACATGATAGCGGTCGATACCTGCGCCGACCTCCTCGATCACACCCGCGATCTCGTGCCCGAGAATGATGGGCGGATGAATCGCCTTGTGCCCGTGGCGGAACGTCCGGAGGTCGCCGCCGCAGATGGCGCACGCCTTGACCTTGACGAGGATTTCCCCCGCGCCGATGGTCGGTCTCACGACATCCTCCACGCGCACATCCGCCGTGCCGTGATACACTGCTGCTTTCATATGCTCCTCCTCCCCTTATTTGAGTTCCGAAAAATCAGTTGAAACGGCGTCCGCATTGACCACCCAGCGCGGCGTACCGCCGCCGATTGTGCTCTTGACCTCCTCGAGCAGGAGATAGGGCGTGCGGTTGAATGCGTCGCGCGTCGAGCCCGCGAGATGCGGCGTGATTGTGACATTCTCGAGCGTCATGAACGGGTGATCCGCCTGCGGCGGCTCCGTCCAGAAGACATCAATTGCTGCACCGCCAATCCGCTTGTCATGCAGGGCGGAGATGAGCGCCTGCTCGTCGATGAGCCCCGCACGCGCCGTGTTGATGACGTATGCCGTCGGCTTCATGCGCGCGAACTCCTTTTCGCCGAGAAGCCCCTGCGTTGCCTCAGAGAGACGCGCGTGCATGCTGATGAAGTCCGCCTCCGCACACAGCTCCTCGAGCGATACAAGGCGTGCGCCCGCCGCCTCCACGTCCTCCGCCTTTGCATACGGATCGTAGACGAGGATCTCCACGTCGAAGCCTTTCAACTTCTTCGCTACGAGATGTCCGATATAGCCGAATCCGACGAGACCGATCTTCTTCTCGAGCATATCGCCGACAAAGGCGGCATTCGAATACTGTTTCTTCCAATGTCCCTGCTTCAGCTCTGCGTGAGCGCGGCCGATGTTGCGCATCTCTGCGAGCATGAGGCCGATCGTGTAGTCCGAAACCGCGTGTGCATTGCGCCCCATCGTGTGGAACACGGCAATGCCCTGCTTCGATGCCGCAGCCACATCCACGTTCTCAACGCCCGCACGGCACGCGCCGATGATGCGGCACTTCTTCGCTGCGGCAACGATCTCGGCGTTGATCGGCGTGTGATGCGTGATGATGATGTCAACATCGCCGACGTGGTCGAAGATCTCCTGCGGTGGCCTGCCCGCCGACGGCCCCTTCTTCTCGACCTCGCTGCGCAGAAACCAAAACTCCTCATCGCTCGCGGGCTTCCAGTCGACACGCGCAACGTCCGCATCGCCCAATATCTTTTTGACAGCGGCTTCCAGACGCTCCGACGAGAGCAGCGGATCGCCAATAACCAAAACTTTCATCGCTGTCCTCCTCACTCAAAGCGAATGATATCGCCGACCATGAAGCGCGGCACACCGTCGCCCTTCACCATGATCTGCCCCGGCTGTTCCACCGCATCCTTGCCCGTAAATACGATCGTGCAGTGTCCGTGCTCACGCAGCGTCTTCATCGCCTCATCGCCGACCGCCGTCACCGTATAGCTGCGGTCTGCAAGGTGAAGCGTGTCACCGACGACGATGTCCGCCTTCACCTCTGCCTTCGTATGCGCGACAACCATGTTCTCGTATTCGTATGGTACATCCTTATCAAAGATGATGACCGACTCGCGCGTCCGCATGAAGGGCAGTACGAAATCCCCAATGCCCGTAACCGTTACCTCATATTTCATCGCATATCTCCTCCGCTTCTATTTTCCTTCGTTGGTTCCCTGTGCGCGCGTGACCGCAGCGTTGAACTCCCGCAGAGCGGGATAGAGCGCGCGGTTCAACGTCTCATACAGCTCCATATACTGTGCGTGGTGCGCTGCATCGGGCGTATATTGCCGCTCTGCAAACTGCACGCGCGCCGCAGCATCCTCGGGGCTCGTATAGACGCCCGCACCAAGTCCCGCGAGCATCGCCGCCCCAAGCGCCGCTGCCTCGGGAACATCCTTGCTGCGTACGGGGATGCCTGTGACATCCGCCTTCATCTGCATCCAAAAAGCACTCTTTGCTGCGCCGCCGATGGCGTAGATCGACTCGACGCTCTGCCCCGAGAGCTCCTGCATCGCCTGCACAATGCTGTGCATCTCGTAGCAGAGCCCCTCGAGAATCGCGCGGACAAAGGTGTCGCGCGTCGTTGCGCGCGTGAGCCCCACAAATGCGCCGCGCGCCGCAGGATCGCTGCCCATCGTGTGCCGTCCCGAGAAATACGGCAACATCATACAGCCGCGTGCGCCGATCGGCTCACGCACCGCCTCATCGACCAGCAGATCGAAGGACTCACACGCAAATGTGTTTTTGAACCATTCAAAGATACCGCCCGATGCCACGATCATACCCATGATGTAGTAAGCGTCATTCACCACGTAGGCGACGGATGTGAAATTCTTCTCCATGCTGGCGCTGCTGATCTCGGGTGCGTCGAGAATCGCAAGCAGCTGCTCGCTCGTCCCCGTGGAGTCCAGCATCTGTCCCGGACGGATGATGCCCGTGGCAAAGGTGCCGCAGGCATAGTCCACGCCGCCCGCAAAGACGGGCGTTCCCTCCTTGAGCCCTGTTGCCGCCGCAGCAGCTGCGGTCAGAGCACCAATCTGCTCTCCGGGGTGGATCGGCTCTGCGAGCAGGGAACGCTCTATGCCCGCCTCCGCGAGGATCTCCTCCGACCAGTCGCGGCGATTCAGATCGAACGCCATTGAGCGGCAGGCGTTCGTCCACGGCGCACGCGCCGTGCCCGTCAGTTTCAGACTGATGAAGCCCGCGATCGGAATCCAGAGGCGCGCCCGCTCCCATGCCTCGGGCACATAGCGCTTGATCCACTGCATCTTGGTGATGCTCGCGACGGGGTTCGGGTTGATGCCCGTGATCCGATAGATCCGCTCACGCCCGAACGGCTCCCACGCCGAGGCAATCGCCTCTGTACGCGTGTCGAACCACCGAATTGCAGGATACACCGATTGTGCCGCGCCGTCAAGCAGTACATCCTCGCCCGAACTCGCGACGGCGATGCCGTCACAGCTCTCACCGGGCAGCTGCGCCGCGACCTCTGCAGTACACGCAGCAACGCCCTCCCAGATCAGTTCAGGCGAAGTCTCCGCCCAGCCGTTTTCATGATATTTCGTATTTGCCGGCCGCCGCGCGGAGGCGAGGAATCTCCCCGCCGCATCGCACGCGATTGCCTTATAGTTCGTAGAGCCTGCATCAATGCCCAAAAGATAGCCCATGACAGCCACGCTCCTTTGGTGCGCTTATCAGCCGATGAACATATTGAGGATCAGAACGCCCGCAAGGCCGAGCACGGAGATAATCGTCTCCATCGTGCACCACGTGCGCACCGTCTCCTTGACCGTGAGTCCGAAGAACTCCTTGAAGAGCCAGAAGCCCGGATCGTTCGGCGGTGAGATGATGAGGCTGCCCGCGCCCGTCGCGATCACCATGAGCTCGGGGCTGACCCCCGTGAGCGCAACCACAGGTGCGGCAATGCCGCCCGCCGTGAGTGCCGCGACTGTCGCACTGCCGCACGCAATGCGGATGACCGCCGCAATCGACCACGCGAGTACGAGCGGCGAGAGATCGGAGCCCATGAGCAGTGCGCCGATGTAGTTGCCGACACCGCTGTCGATGAGGATCTGCTTGAGCGCGCCGCCGCCGCCCACGATGAGGAGGATCATTGCAATCGCAAGAATTGCAGACTCGGAGATCTTCATGATCTCCTGAATACTCTTGCCGCGTGCAATGCCAAATGTGTAGAACGCGATGAAGATGGAGATCGTGAGTGCCATATCCGGCGAGCCGAGGAAGACGAGAATCGCGCGCAGGTGCGAGTCCGCCGCCAGGGAGAGCTTGCCGATGGCGGACGCTGCCATGAGGACGACCGGCACGAGTGCCGTGAATACACTCACGCCGAAGCTCGGCATCTCCTCATCCGTGAACACCTTCGGATTGTACAGCCCCTCGGGAATCGCAGGGTTGAGATCCTTGACGAAATTGTAGAAAAGAGGACCTGCGACAATTGCCGTCGGAACGGCGAGGATTCCGCCGTAGACAAGCGTCAAGCCAATGTCCGCATTGTAGATGACCGAGATCGCCGTCGGCCCCGGATGCGGGGGCAGGAAGCCGTGTGTCACGGAGAGTGCTGCCGCCATCGGAATCCCGACCTCGAGGAGGCGAATCTGCGCCGATGCCGCGATCGTGAAGACGAGCGGGATGAGGAGGACAAAGCCGATCTCATAGAAGAGCGCGATCCCGACGACGAAGCCCGTGAGGCAGACCGCCCACTTGACCTTTTCGCGCCCGAACATATGGATGAGCGTCATTGCGATGCGCTGTGCGCCGCCGCTCTCCGCCATCAGTTTGCCGAGAATTGCACCGAACGAAACGACAATGGCAAGCCCGCCGAGCGTTCCGCCAAGCCCCTTCTGGATCACGGGGATGATCTGCCCGACGGGCAGCCCCTCTGCATAGCCGATCAGCCCCGCGACGATGAGCAGCGAGATGAAACTATTCAGCTTCACACGCACGATGAGGAAGAACAGCAGCAGGATGCCCACAGCTAGAATTACGAGCGGCATAGGATTCCTCTCCTTTCACAATGGGGGATCGCCCCCCGTAGCGCGCTGCCTCAACTACTGACAGCAAAACCTATAACAATTCCTGATGTAATTATAGACGATAGCCTTTCATTTGTAAACAGCATTTCATTTATTTAATTATATTTTGTTTATTAAATATCATTTCAGAGCAAAAAAAGTTGCTACACTCATGTATGCAGCAACCCGTAAGCGTATTTACTTTTCGTAATGCTCCTGCCATACATGGTGGAACGAGCCCTCTTTGTCGACGCGCTCAAAGGTATGCGCGCCAAAGTAGTCGCGCTGCGCCTGAATAAGGTTCGCGCCGAGCTGTGGGCTGCGGAAGGCATCGATGTATTGCATGGCAGCGGAGAATGCGGGAATGGGCGCGCCGCGCTCCACGGCGAGGCAGACGATGCTGCGCAGGCTCTCCATGTTCCGATTGATCGAGGAGAGGAAGAAGTCATCAAACATGAGGTTCTTCAGCTCCGGATCACGCGCATAGGCATCCGTAATGCGCTGCAAAAACTCCGCCTGGATGATGCAGCCCGCGCGGAAGATGGACGCAATCTTTCCAAAGTCAAGCGACCAGCCGAACTCCTCTTTGGCGGCACGGTAGAGGGAGAAGCCCTGTGCGTAGGCGACAATCTTCGCCGTATAGAGGCTGCGCCGCACGGCCTCGATAAAGTCCGCCTCTGCCGTCATGTCCGCCGCTGCAGGCGCACGCATCACGGCAGACGCATGGGCACGCTCTTCGGTAAGGTTCGACAGTACACGCGCATTGCACGCCGCTGAGATCATGGAGAGATCGACACCACGCTGCAGTGCCTCGAGGCTCGTCCAACGCCCCGTCCCCTTCTGCCCCGCGCGGTCGACGATGAGGTCGACGAGTGCCCTGCCCGTCTCCGCGTCCTGCTCGGCAAAAATGTCCGCCGTGATGCCGATGAGATAGCTCCTCAGCTCCCCCGTGTTCCACGCGTGGAAGATCGCGCCGATGCGCTCGTTCGAGAGCCCGCCGACGTGCTTCAGGATGAGATAGGTCTCGGCGATCAGCTGCATATCCGCATACTCGATGCCGTTGTGTACCATCTTGACATAGTGCCCCGCACCGTCCTCGCCGATGTAGGTACAGCACGGCTCCTCCCCCGCACGCGCAGCGATGCCCTCGAGGATGGGACGTACCGCCTCGTACGCCGCACGGTCGCCGCCGGGCATGATGGCGGGACCTCTGCGTGCGCCCTTCTCGCCGCCCGATACCCCCACGCCGAAGTAGCAGATCCCCTGCTCCTTCAGTGCGTCGTGACGGCGGTGCGTGTCCTCATAGAACGAGTTCCCGCCGTCGAGGATAATGTCGCCCTTCTCCAAGAGCGGCACGAGCGTCTCAATCGCCCAGTCCACGGGCGCACCCGCCGCAATCATCACAAAGACGCGGCGCGGCTTCTTCAGGGAATCGATAAACGCCTTGAGATCATAGAACGCGTGAAAGTTCGCGGGCGGATTGCGCTTTTCCGCTGCCTCGGTCATATCGTCGGTGCGGTTCCACCCCGCCACCTGAAAGCCGTGATCCGCCATGTTGAACGCGAGATTGCTTCCCATAACCCCCATGCCGATCACGCCGATGTCCATTGTTCCGTTCTTCATCCGATCTTCCTCCCTCAACGTCCTGCCTGATATGCCGCGATCTCGGCAAATTCTTTTTGTAAGTTTCGATAAAGCCGCCCACTGATATCCGCGAGCTGCGCATAGGTCTTGTGATTTTCCTCGTCGGGCGTGTAGACCTTCTTTGCATGCACAAGAGCTGCCGTATCCGCAATCCCTTTCATCTCACCCGCAGAGATAAAACCCAGCACCGCAGCACCGTAGGCTGCGCCCTCACTGTTGCTCGGAAGGACAAGCGGCTCGCCGAGCACGTCCGCGAGGATCTGCATCCAGAGCGGCGACTTCGTAAAGCTGCCGCTCATACGGATGTCACGCACCGCACCGAACCCCTGCAGGGCATCAAAGACGCTGTGCATCCCGTAGCAGATGCCCTCCATGACGGCGCGGATCATGTGCGAACGGCTGTGATTCAGCGAGAGGCCGAAGAAGAGGCCGCGCAGATCGGAGTTCCAGTACGGCGCACGCTCGCCCGTGAAGAACGGCAGGAGGATGAGCCCGTCCGAGCCTGCGGGAATCTTCGCCGCCTTCATTGTCATAAGGTCGTAGGCATCCACGTCCAGTGCCGCCATCTGCGCCTCGCTGAAATGGCAGATCTTGTCGCGCATCCAGCGCAGGATCATGCCGCCGTTGTTGATCGCACCGCCCGCAACCCAGAGGCCGTCCACCAGATTATAACACCATGTACGCATTGCGTCATCCGTGCGCGGCTCACCGACGAGCATCCGCACAGCACCGCTCGTGCCGATGGTCGCGCTCAGCTGCCCCGCTGCGACCGCACCAATGCCGACATTGACGAGCACGCCGTCCGTCGCGCCGATCACAACGGGCAGATCTGCCGTGAGGTGCATCCGCTCCGCCGCAGCCGCCGTCAGCGGACGCATCTCCGTCGTCGAGACGACGGGCGGCAGCATCTCCTCCGTGATCCCGATAAAGTTCAGGATCTCCGCATCCCACGCAAGCCGACGTGCATTGTAGAGTGCTGTCGTGCTCGCCGTCGAGCGGTCGATGAGGAACTTCCCCGTAAACGCATGAAAGAGATGATCCTTGATCGAGCCGATGAACTTCGTACGCGCGAAGAGTTCGGGGCGATTCTGTTTCAGCCAGAGAATCTTTGCCAGCGGATAACAGGCGTGCATGGGGCAGCCCGTACGCTCGTAGAACGCGCGGCAGAGCGCAGGTTCGTTTTCTTTCAGCTCCCGCACAATGCCCGCACTGCGGCTGTCCGCCCATGTCTGCATATCCGCGAGCGGCTCTTTCGCCGCATCGAGCGGAATCAGGCTGTGCATGACCGTACTGAGCGCAATGCCGGATGGTATCCGCCCCTGATGACGCAGCGCATCCGCCACCTTGCGTACCACCTGCTCCGTCGCCGCGCGGATCTCGGAGGGACGTTCCTCCGCCCGATCCGGATGCGGCGTGCGCAGCGGATAGAATGCCTCTGCCGCCGCACGGCTCACGCCCGACGCCTCGTATGCAATGGCGCGTACCCCCGTCGTACCGACATCCACGCCGATCCATATGCTCTGCTCTTTCACACTGCCCATCATGCCGCCGCCTTTCCGTGAATACAAGGATGATTTTTCTACATTTTAGCACGCACCCTGTTAAAAAGCAATATATCTATCATGTTTTATTTTATAAAATGAGTTTTTTATATCATATCACTGCATATAAAAACCGCACCCGTACGAGTGCGGCTTTCAGTCTAGGGAATCGCCGAATTTATCAGTGCTTCCCTAATGAATCGCCTTTTTCTTGAATCGTCCGCCCACAATGTCGTGTACGGCATTGATGGTGACAAAGGCACGCTCGTCCTTGTCGAGGACGATCTCCTTGAGTTTGTCGAGCTCCAGGCGTGTGACGACGCAGTAGAGAACCTCCTTCGGCTCGCCCGTGTAGCCGCCCGCGCCGTGCAGCAGGGTCACACCGCGCCCGAGGCGCTCGTTGAGGGCGATGGTCATCTCCTCGTGCTCGCTCGTGACGATCATGACGGCGTACGATTCGTCGAGACCCTTGAGCACCACGTCGATCATCTTCGCGATAACGAAGTAGGCAAAGAGCGAGTACATCGCTTTGTCCCAGCCGTAGAGCAGCCCCGCCGACGAGAGGATAAAGAGGTTGATGAACATGACGACTTCGCCGACGGAGAACTGCGTTCGTGCGTCCATGATGATGGCGACAATCTCCGTCCCGTCGAAACAGCCGCCCGTACGCATGACGATGCCGACCCCGAGCCCCGTCACCACGCCGCCGAAGATCGCCGCAAGAAACGGATCTGTCGTCACCTGCGGCACGTCGTGAAGGACACCCGACCAGATCGAGAGCATGATGATGGCAAACACGGTCGAGAGTGCAAAACTCTTGCCGATCTGCTTATAGCCCATGTAGACAAACGGAATGTTAAAGAGGACAAGGAACACACCGAGCCCCATGCCCGTAATCGTCTGCGCCATGATCGAAAGACCGACCACGCCGCCGTCGATGACGTTGTTCGGGATCAGAAAAAGTTCGAGCCCTGCGGCGGTGATGAGTGCGCCGAGAATCAGCCACAGTCCTTTTTTGAGGTAAAAACCCGCGCCCTTGTGCGCCGCCTTCTTCGGCTTTGCCGTTACTGCCGGCGGCACGCCTCCTGTCTGACCATCCGTTTTCATCATATCCATTTCTGCAGTCATAATACTCCCCTGTTCCAATGTAATGTCTGCTCCTATTATAGAGGAAAGGAAATGCGCTGACAAGACTTCTGATCTGAGAGTGATTTTCTTGACTTTCCCTGCTGTGCCGTTTATGATGGTTTTAAGGGGCTACACAAATAGGATTTTTTAAGGGAGGGATATGGATGATCTACACCGTCACCTTCAATCCGTCGATCGACTACATCGTACGGTTGGAGAACTTCACTGCGGGCGAGATCAACCGCGTGAATTACGAGCAGATCCTGCCGGGGGGCAAGGGCATCAACGTCTCCATCGTGCTGAAAAATCTCGGACATGACTCGACGGCACTCGGGTTTCTCGCAGGATTCACAGGCGTTGCGATGCAGCAGATGCTGCATTCGTTCGGCGTTACGGGTGACTTCGTGCGTCTGGACGACGGCTTCTCGCGCATCAACGTCAAGATCAAGGCGGAGAGCGAGACCGAGATCAACGGGCAGGGGCCTGTCATCACCGAGGAGGCGCAGCGTGCGCTGTTTGCAAAGCTCGACCGTCTGACGAGCGGCGACACGCTTGTCCTCGCAGGGTCGATTCCGAACACGCTGCCCGACGACATCTATGAGCGGATCATGGAACATCTGGAGGGGCGCGGCATCCGCATCGTCGTGGACGCGACAAAGAATCTCCTGCGGCGCGTGCTGAAGTACCGCCCGTTCCTCATCAAGCCGAACAATCACGAACTCGGCGAGATGTTCGGGGTGGAGCTGAAGACCGACGACGAGATTATCTACCACGCAAAGAAACTGCAGGAGGAGGGCGCGACGAACGTGCTGATCTCGATGGCGGGCGACGGCGCGATCCTCCTCACATCGGAGGGCGTATTCTACCGCTCCCCAGCACCCAAGGGTACGCTCGTCAACTCCGTCGGCGCGGGCGACTCGATGGTTGCGGGCTTCCTCGCGGGATTCATGGAGTCGGACGGCAGCTATGAGCACGCCTTCTACATGGGCGTTGCGACCGGCTCCGCCTCCGCATTCTCACCGAACCTCGCCACGCGCGAGGAGGCACTTGCGCTGCTGAAAACTATCGTCTAGTGAAAAAGGAGGGGTTTTCCCTTGCATATCAACGATCTTCTGAAACCCGAGAGCATCGCCCTCGGCGTTTCCGCCCCCGCCTCGAAGGAGGCTGCCATCCGCCTGCTCGCGGACTATATGGAAAAGGGCGGCAACCTCAGCGATAAAGAACAGTACGTCAAGGACGTACTCGCCCGCGAGGAGAGCGGCACCACGGGGCTCGGCGACGGCATCGCAACGCCGCACGCCAAGAGCGACGGCGTAAAAGCGGCAGGGCTTGCCGCAATGACCATCCCCGACGGCATGGACTTTGCCGCCATGGACGGCAACCCGAGCCGCCTCTTCTTCATGATCGCCGCACCGAACGGAGCGAACGACGAACACCTCGCCATCCTCTCAAAGCTCGCGACCATGATTATGGATCCCGACTTCAAGGAAGCACTCATTGCCGCCAAGACCGTCGATGAGTTCCGTCAGCTTGTCGACGACAAGGAAAATGACCGCTTTGTCGCCCCGAGCACAGGCACGGCATCCGAGAAGGCAAAACCGACTGCCGACCACATCCAGATCCTCGCCGTCACCGCCTGTCCCACAGGGATCGCACACACCTTTATGGCGGCGGAGAGCATCGAGCAGCACGCGAAGAAGCGCGGCCTCACCGTCAAGGTCGAGACGAACGGCTCGGCGGGCATCAAGAACGCACTCACCCCCGAGGAGATTGCCGCCGCCGACGGCATCATCGTCGCGGCGGACAAGAACGTCGCCATGTCCCGCTTTGACGGACATCGCGTCGTCATCACAAAGGTCGCGGACGGTATCAACAAGGCAGACGAGCTCATCGACCGCGCCCTCTCGGGCAGTGCCCCCGTCTATCGTGCGAGCGGCGCGGACGAAGCGGAAAGCGCAGACGGCGGCACGGACGAGAGCCTTGCCCGCCAGATCTACAAACACCTCATGAACGGTGTCTCGCACATGCTCCCGTTCGTTGTGGGCGGCGGTATCCTCATCGCCCTCGCCTTCCTCTTCGACGACTACAGCATCGATCCGTCCAAGTTTGGCTCGAACACCCCGCTTGCCAAGTTCTTCATGCAGGTCGGCGGTGCCTCGTTCGGCTTCATGCTCCCCGTCCTCGCGGGCTTCATCGGTATGTCCATCGCCGACCGCCCGGGACTTGCCGTCGGCTTCGTCGGCGGCTCGCTCGCGGGCGCAACGGGTACGGGCTTCCTCGGCGCACTTCTCGCGGGCTTCGTCGGCGGCTACGCCGTCAACTTTCTCAAGAAGGTATTTGCAGGACTGCCCGCCTCCCTCGACGGCATCAAGCCGATCCTGCTCTACCCGTTCTTCGGCATCCTCATCATGGGGCTCATCTCGCTCTACATCATCGCACCGCCTGTCTCCGCCATCAACAACTGGATGATCGCAACGCTCGGCGGCATGGATCCCTCGGCACGCATCTTCATGGGGCTGATCGTCGGCGGCATGATGGCAGTCGACATGGGCGGTCCGATCAACAAGGCGGCGTACGTCACGGGCACGGGACTGCTCGCCTCGGGTGAGTATCACGTCATGGCGGCGGTCATGGCGGGCGGCATGGTGCCTCCTCTTGCGATTGCGCTTGCGACCACCTTCTTCAAGAACCGCTTCACCGAGAGCCAGCGAAAGGCGGGCATCACGAACTATGTCATGGGACTCTCCTTCATCACCGAGGGCGCAATCCCGTTCGCGGCGGCCGATCCCGTGCGCGTCATCCCATCGATGATTGTCGGCTCTGCACTCGCCGGCGCACTCACCATGCTCTTTGACTGCACCCTGCGCGCACCGCATGGCGGCATCTTCGTCGTCCCGACCATCGGCAACCCGCTCATGTACCTCGTGAGCATCCTCATCGGTGCCATCGTCAGTGCCGTCATCCTCTCCCTGCTCAAGAAGCCGATCAAGGAGTAAAAGAAACACAGCATAACGGCATAGCAAAATCCCGTCCTGCCAATCACGGCAAGACGGGATTTTCTGTATTTATGAAGGGAAAACTCTTACACCTTAAATCGCCCAACCAGCTCATCCAGATCTGCAGCAAGACCCTTGAGCTGCTCCGACGTTGCAGCAAAGGCATCGAGGGAGGCGGTTTCCTGCTCAATGGCGGCCGCCGAGTCCGTTACGTGTGCGGCGATCTCCCGCGACGCCTTCGCGGCATCCTTCGATGCCGCTGCTGCAAGCTGCGTACAGGCACGCACTGCCTCAATGGAGGTAAGGAGTGCCGTGCGGTTGACATCCGCCGCCTGTGAAAGGGTCTGCATCTCCTCCAAGTGTGCAGAAATTCCGTGTACACTTGCCGCGAGCATCTGAATATTCTCATCCAGTTCGCCGGTACGTGCGGCGACATTGGTAATGGCGACGGCGTTGCATTCGACCGCCTTGCTGTTCTCAACACTCGCCCGCCACATCGTATCCGACAGTCCCGCGACCTCGGTCGCGCACGCCTGCGCCCGCTGTATGATGCGGCGCAGGTCGCTGACAAAGGTATTGAACGACTGCACGATGCGTCCGACCTCATCACTGCGTTTGGCAGTGAGCTGCTGCGTGAGATCGCCCTCCTTGCCCGCCATCTCGCGGAACGAGGCGCTAAGTGCCGTAATCGGCCGCAGAACCCCCGTAAAGATACCGTAGGAGGAGATGGCAAAGATAATGAACGCAAGGACAGTCACGCCCACCGCGATGTCTTTGGAAACAGCGACCTTTGCCTGACTTGCATTGTCATACGCCGTAACGAGTTTGTCCACCTCGGTCACATAGCCGACGACCTCGGCGGCGACAACGGCATTTGCCTCGGATTTTTCCTCTTCTCCCACAGCCCCCGCAACGGCAAACACATGCGTCCGGTACTCCTCCCAGAGAGGCTGCAGCGTGCGGAGCTGTTCCTTGACCGCCTCATCCGACGCCGGGCGGAGATTCATCTCCGCATCGCCCCGACGAAGCCCCGCAAGAATGCGGTCGTACGTCTGAATCTGCGCCACCATCGTCCGCCGGAGATCGGCCGCCTGATCCGCATCGGCAGGAACAAGGCGTGCCGAAAGCCACGCAAGCTGATAGGCACGCATCCGCAGCGAGCCGGAGGCATTGACCGCGAGGGAGTCCCCATCCAGCTGTGCAAAGGTGGCGAAGTTCAGCCCGACCACCCCGATGATGAAGACAAAGAGGGCGGCGAGTGTGATGCGTAATTTATTATGAATTGACATATTTCCCTCTCGTTGCAACAAAAAGGCCGCTCTATCCATGCTATCGCAGAAAAGCCGCCGCGCAATCCCCCTGTTTGACAGATCCGCACAAAGTACATTGTATTTCGTATGAAGTCAATCTCAGACCTTGAACTTTCCGACAAGACCGTCCAGCTTCGTCGACAAACCGGACAGACGCTCCGCCGTGGCGACGATCTGCTCCAACGTCGCACTCTGCTCCTCGATGGCGGCTGCCGATTCTTCGGAGAGCCCCGCAATCTGCTTCGCCGCTTCTGCGACGTTCCCCGATGTTCCCGCAACACTCTGCGCACCTACCGATGCCGTCTGATTCAGCTGTACGATCTCTGCAGCGGCTCTGCGACTCTCCTCGGAACTCTCGGCGATGGCGTTCAGTGAGGTGCGTACCGCGCCGACCGCTTCCGTGATCTTCGCGAGCTCGCTGACGAGTTCCTGATTCGCACTGCGCGTCTCGTGCACCTGCTGGCGGATGCCGCTCATCTTCGCCGTGACATCATCCGCCGCGAGGCTCGAACTCTCGGCGAGCTTGCGCACCTCCTCCGCGACAACGGCAAAGCCGCGCCCGCTCTCGCCGGCGCGTGCCGCTTCGATCGCGGCGTTGAGCGCGAGCAGATTTGTCTGTCCCGAGATGCCCTTGATGAGATCGATGATCTGATTGATGTCCTCCGCATATTGCGTGAGGGTCTGCACGTTCCGATCCATGGTCATGACGATATCGCGCAGGACATCGGTCTGTGCTGCGACACGCGCCGCACCATCCCGGCCGTCCGCCGCCTTTTCCTCGGAATCTGCAGAGAGTACGGCAGAGCGTTCGGCAGAGGCGAGCATCTGCGCCATACCAGCCGCAATCTGTGTCACATGATCCGCAAGTTCCTGCATCTCACCGTTCTGCACGTTCGCCTGACCTGCGACATCAGTGACGGATCCTGCGACCAGTTCGACCGCCTGACTGCTTTCCCCACTTGCCCGTGAGAGTGCGCCGGAGAGTTGTGCGACCTCTGCCGCACTCTCCTGTGCGCCGCGCATGATGGTACGCATTTTCCCGACGAAGGTGTTGAAGTGAAGAACGATGTGACCGATTTCATCATCGCGCTCCGCATGGAGCTGCTGTGTCAGATCGCCCTCTCCGCCGGCGATATCACGAAACGACTCCGTCAATGCTGCCAGCGGACGCAGAATCTGCGTGAGGATCAGCCAGAGTGCACCGCCCACCACGAATATGGTGAGGAGGATCACACCGAGCTGGATGTTCTTGGACGTTTCGATCTTTGTCTGGCTTGCGGCATCGTAGGCGACGACCAGCTTGTTGACCTCCGCCACAAAGGGGGCAACCTCTTTCGCCACCTTTGCCTCTGCCGCGCGGCGCATCTCCTCGTCCGCTCCCTCGGCAACGGCATTCACATCGGCGCGGTACGCCTCCCACAGGGGCTTCACGACACCGAGCTGGCGCAGCACCGCCTCATCCGTGGGGGCAGTCAGCCCCATCGCCGCATCGCCCTGCTCCAACCCCTTCAGAATACGATCATAGTCCTCCAGAGATTTCTGTATCGATGTGCGCAGTGCGGATGCATCGCCCTCATCTGCCGACACAAGCCGTGCCGCTCCCCACGAGAGCTGATAGGCACGCATCCGCAGCGAGCCGGAGGCGTTAACCGCAGGCGAATCCCCTTTGAGTTCGTTAAACGTAAAGAAATTCAGCCCGACCAATCCCACAATAAATACAAAGAGAAGAATCAGAATCGACTGCAGTTTTGTGCGTATACTCATACCCATTTCCCCTTTTACTCGCTCCGTCCGATCAGCCCCCTGCCGTAATGTCCGGTAACAGGATATGCGGAAGGACGCGATAAACACATCTCGTGTCGTCGATTATAACACAAAACACGTTGTATAAAAATGAAAATCGTCTATGATTTCGAAAAAAGACCATCCGCCCGACAGGCCAATGGTCTTTTTTTCGGAATCGCCGATCCAATGAAGACCGAGCGACGCAGGAGGCAAATCTTCCGCATCATGAAAGCGATGCGGAAGATTTGCAGGCATTGCGTGGGCAAAAAAGATGCGCTAAGATGCCTGTGCTGAATTTATCAGGGCTTCCTGAATCAAAGTTGTACGAGTTCGCGCAGCCGTACGAGGTCGATGTAGGTTTCCGTCTGCGGATTTCTCTTCAAATATCCCTGATGCTCGTCCGACGCCGCCTGAAACGAGGTGAGCCGTTCCATCGTTGCGTGCAGAACACGCCGCGCCGCCGCGCTGCTGTTCGGGTCGTTGAGCGTCAGGTGCTCACCCGTGGCAGGACAGCGTCCCTTCCCCGCGAGAAAGGTGAGATAGAGCTGGATCTGCGGCTCATCCTCCGCGCTTTCGTAGAAGACACCCGCGCGGTACATCGCGCCGCGCACATAGCCCTGCCCGTCGATGCTGTAGGGTGTGACGACGGCGAAGTGAAGGTCGAGCAGCTGCGAGATGTCGATCTTCTTCGGATCGTAGCAGATCTCGATGCCCATGCGTCCGCCCGCCGCGCCCGTCGCCACATCCTCATGTCGGGCATCGGGCGCAGCATTGATGTAGCCGGTGCGGACGGAGGCAATGCCGCGCCGCCCCGTAAAGACCTCCTCGAGCTCGTACATATCCGCGCCCGAGAGGCAGATGCGTTTGTGCAATCTAAGTCCCCCTTCCACCACGCTGCGCGCGGTCCCCCTCCCCCGTTTACGGGGGAGGCTGTTCTCAATTCGTAAAGAGGTCGACCTGCCGCCCTGCCGCACGACGTACGTCGAACACGCTGAGGAGCTCGGCGACTGCCTGTGTCGGCGAGATGTTGCCCGAGAGAACCGCATTCTTGACCTCGGGCATCCGTCCGCGCACGATGGCATCCTCAAAGAAGAGGTTGTGCAGATGCTCGTCAATCATGCTGTTCATCCAGTCGAGGAGCTGACCGTCACGTCGTTTCTTCCAGATGCCCGTCTCGGTCGTCTTGTCGCGGAAGATGCGGATGACCTCCCAGAGTTCGGCAAGCCCCGTCTTTTCGACGGCGGACGCGAGGTAGGCGTGTGTCTCCCACCCCGGCGTCGCGGGGCGGATGAACTCAAGCATGCGCTCGTACTGACCGCGCGCGACCTTTGCCTTGAGCAGGTTATCGCCGTCCGCCTTGTTGATAACGATGGCATCGCCAAGCTCCATGATGCCCTTCTTGATGCCCTGCAGTTCATCGCCCGCACCCGTCAGCACGACGAGCAGGAAGAAGTCGACCATCGAGCGCACGGTCGTCTCGGACTGTCCGACACCGACCGTCTCAATGATGATGACATCGTAGCCCGCCGCTTCACAGAGCAGCATGGTCTCGCGGCTCTTGCGCGCGACGCCGCCGAGCGTCCCGCCTGCAGGAGATGGGCGAATGAATGCCTCGGGACGGCGCGAGAGCGTGCCCATGCGCGTCTTGTCACCGAGGATCGAGCCCTTCGTCACGGAACTCGTCGGGTCAATGGTGAGAACGGCAACGCGATGCCCCGCATCGCAGAGCATATTGCCGAACGCCTCAATCATCGTGGACTTGCCCGCGCCCGGCACACCTGTGATGCCGATGCGCAGGGCATTTCCTGTCTTTGGCAGGAGTCTCTGCAACACCCGCTGTGCAAGCTTAAAATGCTTGCTGCTGTTGCTCTCGATCAGCGTAATCGCGCGCGAGAGTGTCATGCGGTCGCCGCGCGCAACACCCTCCACATAGTCGTCCTCGGAGAGGACGAGCTTGCGGCGGGGCATTCCCGTTCCGTTCAGCAGTTTCGGATTGATATTGCCGACGGTCAGATCCTTGATGCCCTCGATGCCGCCCATGACGCTTGTCGTGAACTTGCAGTCCGCATCCTCGGGTACCCAGTCGGGCCGTTCTGTGGTATATTTTTCGCTCATAAAGCCTCCTTTCCTACTAGGAAAAATTATGGCGTTGATATTTTCTGTATCGTATAGACGTGCAGTTCCCCTGAGCAAACCTTAGAGAAGCAAGCGGAAAAGAGGACACGTTCTGCCCCCTGCGGATTTCTACCGTTCAAGCGAAGCGCGTTTGAAATCCGCAGGTATTTAGGCAGATAAGTGTCCGACCGCTTGCGTAACGAGGGTTCTGCGAAGGGGTACGCACGGCAGTCATTCTGTTGTATGGCAAAACGCCGCCCTCACAGAGAGAGCGGCGCTGCAGGGGAGCACGGATGAATTGAATCCGCTCAGATTGGTGCAGATTTTTTGTCCTGTCAAGGAGACAAACCGGACGCATAGTGGTCTATGCAGAGGATTTGGCGACGATGGCAGGGCGAAAAAGATGCACTTAGATGAGTGGATGATTTCGTCCGTGTTCCCCTATATCAGCCCGCGGCTTCTTCCTTCGCGCGTGCGATGAGAAGGGTCAGGAGCTTGATGCCCGCCTCGGGGATGTTCGTGCCCGGTGCGAAGATCGCAACCGCGCCGTGTTCGTAGAGGTTGTCATAGTCCTGCACGGGGATAACGCCGCCGATGCAGACCATGATGTCGTCGCGTCCGAGCGCACGCAGTTCGTCCACCAACTGAGGCAGGAGCGTATTGTGCCCTGCTGCGAGCGAGCTGAATCCGACCATGTGCACGTCGTTGTCGACCGCATCCTGCGCCGTCTCGGCAGGGGTCTGGAAGAGAGGACCCACGTCGACGTCCCAGCCCATGTCGGCGAAGGAGGACGCAATGACCTTCTGTCCGCGGTCGTGTCCGTCCTGTCCCATCTTCGCGACGAAGATACGCGGACGGCGACCCGTCAGCTCCTCGAACTCGTCCGCCATCTCGCGGGCGCGGTCAAGCTCGGTCTTGTCCGTGAACTCGGAGGAGTAGACACCGGAAATAGTGTGGATAACCGCCTGGAAACGGCCGGAGACCTTCTCCACCGCATCGGAGATCTCGCCGAGCGAGGCGCGGGCGCGTGCCGCATCGACGGCCGCTTCGAGCAGGTTGCCGTTGTCGCGTGTCTCTGCCGCCTTCGTGATGCCCTCAAGGCAGCGGCGCACATCATCGGCGTTGCGCTCTGCACGCAGTTTCTCAAGACGCTCGACCTGTGCCTGACGTACGGCGGTGTTGTCGATGGCGAGGATCTGCAGGGGGTCTTCCTTTTCGAGGCGGTACTTGTTCACGCCGACGATGCTCTCGATGCCGGAGTCGATCTGTGCCTGACGGCGTGCTGCCGCCTCCTCGATACGCATCTTCGGAAGTCCCGTCGAGATCGCCTTTGCCATGCCGCCGAGTGCCTCGACCTCTTGGATATGCGCCCAAGAGCGACGGATGATCTCGTTCGTGAGAGCCTCGACGTAGTACGAACCGCCCCACGGATCGATGATCTTGCACACGCTCGTCTCGTCCTGGATGTAGAGCTGCGTGTTACGCGCAATACGCGCCGAGAAGTCCGTCGGCAGTGCGATCGCTTCGTCGAGTGCGTTCGTATGGAGGGACTGCGTGTGGCCGAGTGCCGCGCCCATCGCCTCCATCGCCGTACGGGCGATGTTGTTGAACGGATCCTGCGCCGTCAGCGACCAACCGGACGTCTGGCTGTGCGTTCTGAGTGCCATCGACTTGTCGTTCTTCGCATCGAACGACTTGACGATCTTTGCCCAGAGGACACGCGCCGCACGCATCTTTGCGATCTCCATGAAGTAGTTCTTGCCGATTGCCCAGAAGAACGAGAGCCGCTTTGCAAAGTCGTCGACGGCGAGCCCCGCCTTGATGCCCGTACGGATGTACTCAAGTCCGTCGGCCAGCGTGTAGCCGAGCTCGATGTCCGCAGGTGCACCCGCCTCCTGCATATGGTAGCCGGAGATGGAAATGCTGTTGAACTTCGGCATATACTTCGTCGTGTACTCGAAGATGTCGCCGATGATGCGCATGGACATCTCAGGCGGATAGATGTAGGTGTTACGAACCATGAACTCTTTCAGAATATCGTTCTGGATCGTACCCGCCATGATCTTTTTGTCAACGCCCTGCTCCTCACCAGAAACAATGAAGAACGCGAGAACCGGCAGAACCGCGCCGTTCATCGTCATGGAGACGGACATCTGGTCGAGCGGGATGCCCGAGAACAGGATGTTCATGTCGAGCATGGAGCAGACCGAAACGCCCGCCTTGCCAACGTCGCCGACAACGCGCGGGTTGTCCGCATCGTAGCCGCGGTGGGTCGGGAGGTCGAACGCGATGGAAAGACCCTTCTGACCTGCGGCAAGGTTGCGGCGGTAGAACGCGTTCGACTCTTCTGCCGTCGAGAAACCCGCGTACTGACGCACCGTCCACGGACGGAACACGTACATCGTCGAGTACGGGCCTCTGAGACACGGCGGAATGCCGCTCGCAAAGTCGAGGTGGCTCATACGATCGTATACGTCGTGATCGTAGAAGGGGCTCACGGGTACACGCTCCATGGTCTTGTGCGTGAGTGCCTCAAACGTCCGCCCCGTCGTCCCCTCGAAGAGGGCGCGCCACTCCTTGGAGTCTGCGGACGGGCTTTCGCCGAGGCTCATCCCGGTGAAATCCGGGTTCGTAAAGCCTGCCATTACGCAATCATCCCTTTCTTTTTCTGAAGGCGCTCAAGCACCTCGTAGCAGTTCGCCTTGACGGAGATGTACTCATCAATGCCCGCGTTGTTATATGTCTCAAGGAGATCCTTCGGTGCCGCACCCGCGAGGAATACGCGTGCGTCGGGCAGCACCTCATGGAGCTTCGGTGCAAGTGCGGGTACGATCTCGGGATAGGTCGCATCCGTGGAGCAGATGACCACCGCATCCGCGCCACTCTTGCCCGCCGCCTCGGCGGCCTCCTCGACCGTCTTGAACCCGTCGTTGCCGAGCACCTCGAACGCGCCGACCTGCAGGAAGCCCGTGGTAAAGTCCGCACGTGCCTTGTGCTGCGGGATGGGGCCCATGTTCGCGAGGAAGATCTTGACGTTGTCGTTCTTCTGTGCCTTGTAGTCCTCGGTGCGGCGGCGCAGTGCCTCAAAACGCTCGCTCCAGCGGTGCGGTGCGATCGCCGTGACCGTCTCCGCCGCGCCCTTGCCGTCCGTGACCGCCGCCATCAGCTCCGCGATCGTCGCGCCCGCAAACGCCGCCTCGATGCCCTGATCCACGGAGCCGTCCGCCTTGAATGCCGCAAGAGCCTCATCGCGGTGCTTCGTATCGATGTCGGAGAGATATGCCTCGATGTCCTTCGTGCGCTGTGCCTTGAGTGCTGCCGTATCCTCCGCACGCGTTTCGAGCAGAACCTCTGTCATGTTCGGATACATATTGTTGCCGACGATGCGGTCTTTGCGGATGTCCGCCTTCTTGAAGCGGTCGGCGAGAATCTTTGCGATCTCGTCCTGCACCGAGCCTGCACGGAGTGCCGCAACGATGCCGCCCTGCTTTTCGATGCTCTGGAACTCCGCCCAGATCTTTTCCTTCATCTGGCGCGTCAGCGTCTCAACTGCCCACGAGCCGCCCGCAGGATCGATCGGCTGGAGCATACCGAACTCCTCCTGCAGCATGATCTGGATGTTGCGTGCAATGCGGCGTGAGAACTCATCGCCCTTGCGGATGGGCTCGTCGAACGGCGCACTCTCGAAGGAGTCGATGCCGCCCACAACACCCGAGAAGATCTCCGTCGTGTTGCGGAGCATATTGACGTACGGATCGTAGATGGTCTTGAAGAAGAGCGCAGGACGTGCGTGAATGCGCATCTTCTGCGACTCGGCATTGCCGCCGAACGCCTTGACGATCTGCGCCCAGATCGGACGCACAGCGCGGAGTTTTGCGATCTGCAGGAAGAAGTTCGCCCCCATCGAGAAGCCGAACGCGATCTGTCCCGCTGCCTCGTCGATCGTCAGCCCGCGCTCGCACAGCGCACGCAGATACGCCGCCGCCGTCGCCAGACACGCTGCAACCTCCTGCACATCGTTTGCGCCGCCGCTGCTGTAGACATCGCTGCGGACAAACACCGTGCGCAGATGCGGCGCATGTGCCGTCGCCCAGCGTGCCGCCGCAGCGAGGCTGTCATAGTGTGCGTCGAGCGATGCGGGGAGCTTGCCGTCGGTCACGAGTGCGCCGATCGGGTCGGCCCCGACGATGCCCTGTACCTTCGTCATATCCTCTCCTGCCGCACGGCGTGCCGCCGCGACGAGCGAGAGGAGCGGGAGAGCATTCGCACCCGCATAGACATAGAGCGGGAACTTCGCAAGATCAAGCCCCTCAAGGAGGGTGTGCATATCGTCGACCGTCGTCACGCTCGTACCGATGTCGCCGACCTTCTCCGCCTGACGTGCATCCACACCCGCACGCGAAGCGGTGTCGAGCACGATGTGGTAGATCGTCGAGCCCTTGTCATTCTCGTGACGCAGGAGTTCGTTGTTCTCTGCGGGCAGCGTCTCATCGCACGCCTGAGCGATGCCCCAGGGCTTCCCGATGTAGCCGGCGGGATCCACACCGCGCAGATAGTCACCCATGCCGGGCATGACACTCTTGGGCAGGATGTCCTCCGTGTGTTTCTTCGTATACATGGGGTCGAAGGTGATGCCCTCGTAGGTCTTCGTGAACATGACCTTCTCGAACGGCGCCCCCTTGAGCAGTGCCTCGCAGGCTGCCTTCCACTCCTCGTCCGTCGGCGGAGTGAATTCGTCGAGCGAGACCTCGGGGAAGTCCTCAACATCCGCCGATTTCTTCAGAAGTTTCTGAAGTTCCTCGTCACTCGACCGTTCTTTTTCTTCCGGCATAGTACGTCCTCCTTTAATTTATTGCGGGAAGGCTCTGTCAGGGATAGCCCCCAACATATAATAAAGCAATACGATGTGGGCTTGGGAATCGCTGATAAATTCAGCACCGCCATCTTAGCGCATCCTTTTCGCCCTGCCTGTGTCAACAAATCCTCCACAGAGTACCAACTCTGCGTCCGGTTTGTTTCCTTGGCAGGACAAAAATTCTGCACCAATCTGACGGAGTTCATTTTATCAGCGATTCCCCATTTTTTGTCCTGTCCATGAAATGCGCTGAACGCGTAGAAGAGCTACGCGAAAGCGTATTGAAGCCGACAGGGCAAAAAAGATAAACACAGAGTATTGCTAACCCTAAAAAAAATCGCTCTGAGCTTCCACCCTCAGAGCGCGCCCCCAATACAAAGGGGCAAAACGAGAACTGAAAAGATGAGCAATGTTTCCCCAAGGAGCGCATACTCCTTCATCCCGGGGAAATCTCTGGGCATGGGATTCTTTTCACATGCACACAGATCTCCTCAGGATCGTTCCACGCGCCGCAAGAAGGGCATTCTATGCAAAGAAAAAGCCCATTCTACGGTGTGCAGAACGGGCTTTTTCGGTATCGTTACTCAGTTCCCGATGGTCTGGTCTCACTGCCAAACTCTCTCTCGAGGCGAACGAATCCGCAAAATCTCCATCCCCATCACTCGCAGGTCAATCGGTGATTGTCAATCAAGCAGGTCTCCTGGCTTCAGTTCATCGTTCTTCCGCGTCTTCCCGAGGATTTCTCCCCAGTGACTGCTGACCCAAGGTCAGCGCACGGAATCACTCCCTGTTACAGTGGCGTGACCGCTCCGGCTTATGGAGTCCATGACTCCCGTACCGGATTCCCTATGAAGCAATCGAGGCTCTGTCAAACAAAACCTCTGCACTTGATCCAATGCATATGCAGTTTTTATGGTACGATAGAATAGTAACACTGAAATCGCTTCTTGTCAACTAAAAAAGAATCACTGCGTGAATTATCTCACAGTGATTCTTTATGTGCATAAATTCAATTAGTCGATGACATAGACCTCGACGCTGCGGCGACCAAACTGAATCGCCTCGTCGTAGCTCTCCATGCAGAGATCAATCGTATGTCCGACGATCGCGCCGCCCGTATCGGCAGCGATTGCCTCGCCGTAACCGGGGATGAAGAGACGCGAACCGAGCGGAATGACATTCGGATCGACTGCGACGACACCGTGGCGTGCGGGAATGCCCGTCGCCGTGATGCCGCTGCCGCCCCCATCGCTCGGGAGATATGCCGATGCGTGCATCGTGTATGCCGCACGGTAGCGTGGAATGCCGCGGCTGACACGGTCTGCCTCGCGCTCGCGTGCGCGGCGCTGCTCGGCAGCCTGCTCGTTCTCCGTCAGCCGGATCGCAAGATCTGCCGTAATCGGCGTGTCCGCCGCAGGTGTCACGTCAACCTCTTGCGGATTATAGCCGTACTCCGCCATGACCTCGCCGACGGTGCGCCCGCTCGTCATAACCTGCTGCGTGTCGTCCCAGAACGAGATGCTCACGGGAACGGCACGGTGTACGGAAATCTCGGTATGGCGTTCGCCCTCGTTGTGAAACACCTCGTAGGTGTCCTTCGCACCGAGCTTTACACCAAGTTTCTCAAAAATATCATTGGGTCTCGTCTGCACCGTCATGTCGGTGATGGTCTCTCCGTCAACGTGCACGCTCACGCGCTGCATATTCTTCGGCAGACCGTTCATCGTGAATCCGCTGGAGAGGAGCATCATCCCCGCCAAGGTGGCGCAGAACAGAGTGTTCTTCTTTGTCTGAATCAGCTGTCCCAGTTTCTTCCACTGCATAGAATTCCCCCTTTGCTGATAGCATTTTCCCACTTCACACTGAATTTTACATGAAAAATGGGATTCAGAATAATTTCAGCCATTGTTTTCACATCTTCCCCACCACTGAGAAGGATATTCGTCCCACACAAAAGCCCTGCGCACAGAGATTTCCTCTACACGCAGGGCGATGATTTACGAAAGAACAATAAAACTGTTTCAATTTTGTTTCAAAGAGCTAGGGAAGCACTGATAAATTCAGCCGTGCCATCTTGGCGTATCTTTTTCGCCCTCTCATCGTCGACAAATCCTCCACATAGCCCTTGCTATGAGTCCGGTTTGTCTCCTTGACAGGGCAAAAAATCTGCACCAATCTGACAGACTTCATTTTATCAGCGATTCCATAGGTACATCGAACTTGTGTCGTTTATCACACCGCGCCCAACTTCGGGTACAGCCGCCGCGCATTCTCTGTCGTATAGCGTGCAACCTCCTCGACGCTCTCGCCGCGCAGTTCAGCGATCTTTGCCGCGACAAAGGCGACATAGGCGGGCTCGTTGCGCTTGCCGCGCTTCGGCACGGGCGCAAGGTACGGGCTGTCCGTCTCGATGAGGAGCTTATCCTGCGGAGCTTCGCGCACGATTGCGGGCAGCTTTCCCGCATTCTTGAACGTCAGAGGACCGTCGATGCCGATATAGTAGCCGAGCTTCCACAGCTCGCGCGCCGTCTCAAGGCTGCCCGAATAGCAGTGCAATACGCCCGTGAGATCACGCCCCTCCGCCTGCAGAATGGCAAGCGTATCCCCGTGCGCCTCGCGGTCGTGGATGCAGACGGGTAGCCCCGCCGCGCGTGCAATGCCGAGCTGCATGACAAAGAGCTCGCGCTGCAGGGCGCGTGCCTTCGGATCTTTCTCCCAGTAGTAGTCCAGCCCAATCTCACCGATGGCGACCACCTTCGGATGCTTCGCCCACGTGAGCAGCTGCGCACGCTCCGCATCCGTCAGCACACACGCGCTCTCGGGGTGCACACCGACAGCGGCGTAGAGCGTGGGATACTGCTCCGCATCGGCGACCACCTGCGCGGATGCCGCCATCGTGTCGCCCATGCTGATGATCTGCGTGACCCCCGCCGCGACGGCACGCGCAATCATCTCTGCGCGGTCGTCGTCGTAGCGTTCATCATACAGATGCGCGTGCGTATCAATGAATGTCGTCATTTTTCGATCTCAATGCGCGGGAAAAGCTGCTCCGCCGTGCCGACCGTGTGCCCCTCAGGCGTACCGCCCCATGCGGCATCTGCGAGCTGCACCGTCTCGAAGTCCGATGTAAAGCCGAGCTGCTCGTGAATGCGGCGTGCCGTTACAGGCAGGAACGGAGAGATGAGTATGCTCGTAATGCGTAACGACTCGACGAGGTGATAGAGCACGGAGTCGAGCTCTGCCGCCTTCGCCTCGTCCTTGGCGAGCGTCCACGGTGCGGTCTCATCGATGTACTTGTTCGTACGCGAGATCAGTGCCCACGCCGTCTTAATCGCGGCAGAGAGCTCCATCTGCTCCATCTGCGCCGTATAGTCCTTGACCGTCGCTGCAGCCATTTCCTCAAGTGCCGCATCGAAGTCCGTGCGCCCTGCCCCCTTCGCGAGAACTCCCTTGCGGTATTTCTTCGCCATCGAAAGGGTTCTGTGCAGCAGGTTGCCGAGATCGTTCGCCAGATCCGAGTTGATGCGCCCGATGAGTGTGTCGCGCGAGATGTTGCCGTCCTGCCCGAGCGTAATCTCGCGCAGCAGGAAGTAGCGCACAGCATCCGCGCCGAACTCCTCGATGAGCGCGATCGGATCGACCACGTTGCCGACGGATTTCGACATCTTTGCCCCGTCCACAATCAACCAGCCGTGCCCATAGACCTTTTTCGGCAGATCAATGCCGAGTGCCATCAGCATGCAGCCCCAGATGATCGTATGGAAGCGCACGATTTCCTTGCCGACGAGATGCACATCCGCCGGCCAGTAGTGGCTGAATTTTTCCGCATCGTGCATATAGCCGATGGGCGTGAGATAGTTGCTGAGCGCATCGAACCAGACATAGACGACGTGCTTCGGGTCGAACGGCACGGGGATGCCCCAGTCGAACGAGGTGCGCGAGACGCAGAGGTCTTCGAGTCCCTGCTCGATGAACGCAATCATCTCGTTGCGGCGCGAGACGGGCTGGATAAAGTCGGGGTGTTCGTTGATGTAGGCAAGAAGACGATCCGCGTACTTGCTCATGCGGAAGAAGTACGCCTCCTCCGCAACCTCCTGCACGGGGCGGTGGCAGTCGGGGCAGCAGCCGTTCTCGTCGAGCTGCAGCTTCGTCCAGTAGCTCTCACACGGCGTACAGTAGAGCCCCTTGTACGCGCCCTTGTAGATATCGCCCTGATCGTAGATCTTTTGGAAAATATGCTGTACGAGTTCGTGGTGACGCTCCTCGGACGTGCGGATGAAGTCGTCATAGGAGATGCCGAGCAGCCGCCACAGCTCCTGAAAGCCCGCAACAATGCGGTCGACGTACTGAAGGGGTGTCACCCCCTCCTTCTGGGCCGCCTGTTGGATCTTCTGCCCGTGCTCGTCCGAACCGGTCAGAAAGAACACATCGTAGCCCGCGAGCCGCTTGAACCGCGCAATCGTGTCCGCAACCGTCGTGCAGTAGGCGTGCCCGATGTGCAGCTTCGCGCTCGGATAGTAGATCGGTGTAGTGATGTAAAAGGGAGTCTTTTCGCTCATAAATCATGCCTCGTTTCGATCATTTTTTCCTTATATAGTAGCACAGGCAGTGCAGGGTGACAACTACGCTCCAGAAGCATTTGTTCATTCTTGGATAGACACCAAAAAGGCAATCTCTTTCGACCGGCGCGTCACCCCCGGTATCTCTTTTGCCCGTTGCACACAGCACGCGGCGCGTGAGGACGCAATTTTCACCTCGAAAGACGATTACCTTTTCTTGCTTTTAGTATAACAAGGTCATGGACGGCTGTAAAGTATAACTTTATTTCTCAGTGTTTTTACCCATGTCGCCGCGCCGATGTGCCAGAACGAAATGACGGAATGATGGTAGTGTGCCGGATCCTGCTCAACCTTCAGGCGTAGGATCACCTTGAATTCCTCTCCATTCACCTCTATTTCTTTCAAAAGTACTGCCGTATGCGGCTTATTCGATGCGATGATATAGTCCGGTGCCTCGATGATTTGCGGAATGTACATCATGAATCTTTCATAATCGTTTGGATGGCGCTCCTTGATATGAGCAATCCGCTCGTCCGTAATAACAACGTCATCTGTCCGAATATCACGCGAAACAGCAGCATAAATGGAGCGGTCGATCTTGCAGACAAAAAACACAGCCCACCACCTCCGGTCATGTCACCCTGCGCATCACTCCGCGTCCCCCGCCAGTACCGCCTGATACACATCTCGCCGCGAGATGCCAAGCTCCTGCGCGGTGCGGCGCATGGCTTCCTTCCTGTCCAAACCTTTGGCGATGTGTGCGGCATAACGCTCCGTGAGGGACATCTCCTCCGCTGCATCCGCAGTACTCGCGACATTCTCGTCCGCGCCCGCGACGATGAGCACGAACTCGCCGCGTGGCTCGTACTCCCGATAGTGTGCGAGGAGTTCGCCAAGGGTCGTGCGGCGGAACTCCTCGAACTTCTTCGTCAGTTCCCGCGCAGCGCACGCCTGCCGCTGTGCGCCGAGTCCCGCCGCGAGTGCGGCAAGTGTCTCCTTGAGACGATGCGGAGCCTCGTAGAAGATGAGCGTCTCGGGATAGGCGGCGATCCGTGTGAGGAGTTCGCGTCGCTTCTTCTCCTTGCGCGGGAGGAAGCCAACGAAGGTGAACCCCTCCAGCGGCAGTCCCGCGCAGATGAGCGCGGAGAGTGCGGCGTTCGCGCCCGGCAGCGGTGTGACGGGGATCCCCTCGGCGATGGCGCGGCGTGCGAGGTTGCCGCCGGGGTCGGCGATGCCCGGCAGTCCCGCGTCGCTAACGCAGACGACCGTTGCCCCCGCACGGAGACGTTCGATCAGTTCTGCACCCTTTTCCTCCTTGTTGTGCTCATGGTAGCTCGTCATGGGCGTGTGGATGTCATAGTGTGCCAGCAGACCGCGTGTGTGCCGCGTATCCTCGGCGGCGATCACATCCGCCGTGCGCAGTGTCTCGACGGCGCGATAGGTGATGTCCGCGAGATTGCCGATTGGCGTTGCGCAGAGATAGAGCCGTCCCGTCTGTTCCAATGTCATTCCTCCGTTCATTTTCTCCCATTGTGGGGCACGAATGAAGCATTGTCAAGAAGGGCTTACAAAATCCACAAGTGCCTAAAAGTTCGATTATATTTCTCACTTTAACCTTTTCAATTCGACGCAGTTCGTATATAGTAAGAACACAAGATTAGAAGATCTACTTGCGAGGTGTATATTATGGATGAAAAGAAAACACGCGTCCTCGTCGTCGAGGATGAAGTACGCATTGCCCGCTTCCTGCAGATGGAGTTGGAGCACGAGGGATTCGAGGCGGAGATCGAGGGCAACGGCACGCGTGCCTATGAGCGCATCATTCAGGAGAATTTCGACATCATCCTGCTCGACGTGATGCTGCCCGGCATGGACGGCATCGAGATCTGCCGCCGTGTCCGTACAGTCTCGAATGTTCCCATCATCATGTTGACGGCACGTGACGCGGTCGAGGATCGCGTGGAGGGGCTGGACATCGGCGCGGACGACTACATCACGAAGCCGTTTGCCGTGCCCGAGCTGCTTGCGCGTCTCCGGAACGCCCTGCGCCGCCGTGACATCTCGACGGAGGATGCCTCCGACCGCCTCACGGTGAAGAATCTCATCATGTTCCTCTCGCGCTACGAGGTGCAGGTGGACGGTGAGACCGTCGCCCTCACAAAGCGCGAATACGATCTCCTGGAGTATCTCCTGCGCAACAAGCGCACCGTGCTGACGCGCGATCAGATCCTGCAGGAGGTATGGGGGTTCGACTACACGGGCGAGACCAATGTCGTCGATGTCTACATCCGTTACCTGCGCGCCAAGCTGGATGACCGCTTCCACAAGAAGTACATCTACACGGTGCGGGGCGTCGGGTATGTTGTCCGCGACTAACTCGCGCCTTGCCCGCTGGATCGACCGTTATTTCTACGTCCGCATTTCCACAAAGATCACACTGCTCTACGCGGCAATCCTCTTTTTCGTGCTCATTCTGTCCACGGCAATACTGGGGATTGGCGCGTACATCTATTTTTATCGACAGGCAGAGGTCGATCTCGACCGCAGCATCCGCCATGTGATGAGCAACATCGAGAGCGGAAATGCGGCGGAAGCGCGTTTTTGGTTCGAGGGGCCTGTGATCCCCGGCGTCATCGTGCGGATCACGGACAGCGAAGGACGCGTCGTGCTCGATACGGACGCGCATTTCCCATCCATTGACACCATCGAAAAGGGACGCGTCACAACGCCCATCTGGGCAAACCCCGAGATGGAGGTCTCCGAGTTCCAAGGCGGTGCGGTCTACCACGCACGGCGCGACATCGAGTACGGCGGCATCCGTTATCAGATCCATTTTTTCCGCACGATCACGACGGAAAAAGAATTTTTCAACGCACTCCAACGTCTTCTCTTCTACACAGTCGCCGTCTGCTTCGTGCTCGCACTGCTTGCGGGGCATTTCATCAGCCGGCGCATCCTCACGCCGATCCGTGAGATCACATGGACGGCACGCAGCATTGAGGTGGAGCAGCTCGGTCGCCGTCTCGATGTGCCGCGTGCACGTGACGAACTCTCCGAGCTGGCACGCACGTTCAACCGCATGCTGGATCGTCTGCAGGAGGGATTCACGCAACAGCAGCGTTTCGTCTCCGACGCATCGCACGAGCTGCGTACGCCGCTCACGGTCATCCTCGGCTACTCCGATATGCTCTCGCGCTGGGGGCGCGAGGACAAGAACATCCTCGACGAAGGCATCATGGCGATCCGCTCCGAGGCGGAGAATATGCAGCTGCTCATCGAAAAACTCCTCTTTCTCGCACGCGCTGACCAAAAGCGGCAGGCGGTCAACAAGGAGGAGGTCGACTTTGCCGCGCTGCTTGCCGATACGATGGAAAAGATGCAGACCGTCACGACCTCGCACGAGATAACCCTCGGCAGGAATGATCCCGTCAGCGTCGACGGCGACCCCGTGCTCCTACGCCAACTGCTGCGCATCTTCCTTGAGAACAGTCTGAAATACACGCCCCCCGGCGGTCACATCCATGCCTACTCCATCCTCTCGGATGATCGTAGAACCATCACGGTCACACTCACCGACAACGGCATCGGGATTGCGCCCGAGCATCTGGATCGCATCTTTGACCGCTTCTACCGTGTCGATTCCTCGCGTACAAAGAAGACGGGCGGCTCGGGGCTTGGACTCGCGATTGCCCGCTGGATTGCCGAGCGGCATGACATCCAGATCGCTCTCAAGAGCAAACCGGACGAGGGCACAACGGTCACGCTCAGCATTCCCGCCATAACCGAATAAAGGAATCACTGATAAAATGAAGTCTGTCAGATTGGTATAGATTTTTTGTCCTGTCAAGGAGACAAACCGGACGCATAGCCAAAGCTATGTGGAGGATTCTAGGGCACAGACAGGGCGAAAAAGATGCACCAAGATGACAGTGCTGAATTTATCAGTGCTTCCTAAACGAAAGACGCCCTCTGTGGAGTACACAGGCAGCGTCTTTTATGGTACAATAAACAAAATAAAAGAAAGGCGGATTCCTATGAAAATCCTCATCACAGGTGCAACAGGACAGCTGGGGCATGACTGCGCTGCGGAGTGCAAGGCACGTGGTCACGAGGTGCACGGTGTCTCCTCGGAGATCTTTCCGCTGTCTGACGAGAACGTCATGCGAGCCGTCCTGGAGGCTGTCGCACCCGACGCCATCCTCCACGCGGCTGCGTACACCGCCGTGGACAAGGCAGAGGACGAGCCCTCGCTCTGCCGCAAGGTCAACGCAGCGGGCACAGAGATCCTCGCACGGCTCGCACGCGAGCGCGATGCAAAGCTCCTCTACGTCAGCACGGACTACGTTTTCCCCGGCACGGGGGACGAGCCCCACGAGACGAATGCCCTCACCTCTCCGCACAACGTCTACGGCGCGTCGAAGCTCGCAGGTGAGGAGGCTGTGCAGCACCATCTTGAAAAGTATTTCATCGTGCGTACCTCCTGGGTCTTCGGTGCGCATGGCAAGAATTTCGTAAAGACCATGCTCGAACTGTCCAAATCCTACAAAAGTCTCTCCATCGTCGCCGATCAGATCGGCTCGCCCACCTACACGCGTGATCTCGCGCCGCTGCTCGTGGATCTGCTTGAGAGCGACAAGTACGGCATCTACCACGCGACGAACGAGGGGTTCTGCTCGTGGGCGAAGTTCGCCGCCGAGATCTTCCGTCAGGCGGGCGCAGAGGTCAACGTCACCTCCGTCCCCTCACACATGTATCCGACGAAGGCGGTACGCCCGAAGAACTCCCGCCTCAGCAAGAAGTCCCTCGACGATGCGGGCTTTTCCCGTCTGCCGACATGGCAGGATGCAGTGGGGAGATTCTTGGAAGAACTCAAAGAGATAAAAGAATAGCACCGTCCTTATATGTATACCCTGACAAAAGAGTGACAAATATGCCCCATTGTGATACAATGGGGCATATTTTTTCATTTCAAAGGAGGAATCCATTTGCTCAGCAACATCAGCCGCAAGTACCGCGAGACGGCACTCATCAAGCTCATCGCGCTCGGTCTCATCATCGGTATCCTCATCGCGCTCTATGCGCCTGTGCTCATCCCGGTCGTCGCCGTGCTCGGCGATGTCTTCGTCCGCGCACTGAAGGGGGTCGCACCGATCCTCGTCTTCGTCCTCGTCATGAATGCGATGGCGCAGCGAACGGTCGGCTCGGGTGCGGCACTCAAGCCCATCGTGCGGCTCTACGTCGTCGCGACCTTCCTTGCGTCGGTCGTCGCCGTCGGCTTCTCGTTCGCCTTCCCCTCGACACTCCACCTCGTCGTCGCGGATGCGACCGTCGCGCCGCCGAGCGGCATCGTCGAGGTCGTCCACAACCTCATTCTCAAGGTCGTTGACAACCCGATCAATGCGATTGCAAGCGCGAACTACATCGGCATCCTCGCGTGGAGTGTCCTCGCAGGACTTGCCCTGCAGAAGGCAAGCCCGACCACGAAGAACACCGTGCGCGACTTCGCCGTCGTCATGACGCAGATCGTGCTCTGGGTCATCCGTTTCGCCCCGTTCGGCATCATGGGTCTTGTGGCAGATGCCGTTGGTACGAGCGGCGTGGATGCCCTCATCAGCTATCTCCAGCTCCTTGCCGTTCTGCTCGGCGCATTCTTCTCCGTCGCACTCATCATGAACCCGCTCATCGTCTGGGCGCAGCTGCATCGCAACCCGTATCCGCTCGTCTTTACGACGCTGCGTGAGAGCGGCATCTATGCGTTCTTTACGCGGAGCTCTGCGGCGAACATCCCCGTCAACCTCGAGCTCTGCAAACGTCTTGGGCTCAACCCCGAGGTCTACTCCATCTCCATTCCGCTCGGTGCAACCATCAACATGAGCGGCGCGGCAATCACGATTGCGATTCTCTCGCTTGCCGCAGCAAATACACTTGGCATCGCGGTTGATCTGCCAACCGCACTCCTTCTCTGCCTCATCGCCACCATCGGTGCGTGCGGCGCATCGGGTGTTGCGGGTGGTTCGCTGCTCCTCATCCCCGTCGCCTGCTCCTCGTTCGGCATCAGCAACGACATCGCCATGCAGGTCGTCGGCGTCGGCTTCATCATCGGCGTCCTGCAGGACTCCTGCGAGACCGCACTGAACAGTTCCTCCGACGTACTCTTTACCGCAACGGCAGAGCTTGCCGAGCGTGCAAAGGAAGGTACGCTGACCGCAGAGGATATGACGCCGAAAAACTGAGTTCCACGAAATAGCAAAGCGGCTTCCACACATCTGTGTGGAAGCCGCTTTTGTGTATCAGCAAAACTTCAGAGATACCGCAGCCGTCTGTTGAGCGACACACCGAGCGCAGCAGCGGCGACTGCCTTGATGAGGTCGCCGGGGATGTACTGGACGAGTGCCATAAATGCGGCAACGATCCCGGCAAATTTATCACCAAAGAGGATCGTCAGCCAGAGCGTTGCGACGAGGTAGGTGACGGGTACGCTCACGAGTGTTCCGACGAGGGCATAACGTGCAAAGGACGGCTCGCGTCCCTTCAGCATACTCATGAGTGTGTACGCAAGCAGAAAGCCGATAAAGAATCCGCCGCGTGGCCCGAAGATGATGCCGAGCCCGCCGACACCGCCCGCAAACACGGGCAGACCGATTGCACCGAGCACGGTGTAGCCCACGAGAACAACTGCGGTCTGGCGCGGTGTGAGAACAAGCGCGGCAAGGCACATGACGAAGGTCTGCATCGTCAGCGGCGCCATAAACGGCACGGGAACCGCAATGTACGCGCTCACGCAGATCAGCGCAATGCAGAGTGCCATGCGCGTGGTATTGCGTACGGAAAAGAATTTATCATCGCGTGTTGTCATTAGAATCGCTCCTTTTCGTTGGTATTTTACAGCGAATGGAGAGATTCGTCAACTTATTTTATAGAATTGGTAGACATCATTCGACGAGGAAGTTCTTGCTGGCAAAACAGATGTTTCTATGCTATACTCTAGATGTTGCCATCCCCAACACGGGCACGGATAGGGGGTGACTGTATGAGCCTCGCAGCTTCATTCTTGATCTCCGTTGCGGCGGGTGTAGTATCCTACTACATCTGCAAATGGTTGGACGGAGAGCGATGACGGCAACCGACCTGGGGGAGTAGTCCGCCCCGCAGCAAGAGGACAGAGAAGCGGCAGCTGGCACTGCCGCTTTTTGTTTTATTTGCCAATAGCGTCAATGAGCAACAGAAAAACTCGACAGCTGGCACTGTCGAGTTTTCTTGTGACCTGAATATCGCAACTTCATGATCTCTACGGATAATATATCACATTTCATACGGAAAAGCAACAGAAAAACTCGGCAGCTGGCACTGCCGAGTTTCTTGTGACTGTAGAAAACACTACATCATTTTGTTTCTGTAGTTAGGGAAGCACTGATAAATTCAGCCACGCCATCTTGACGCATCTTTTTTGCC